>JAPZAS010000011.1 GCA_027460525.1 Candidatus Methanoperedens sp. | reverse complement strand
TCTGCGGTTTCCATGTCATAATCAGCCTGTTTGAACCATTCATCTTTATCCATGCACTTTCTCAAAATTATAATTGTTTTAATTGCTTATTTGCTTTTTGCAGTCTTCTCCGGAAACTATGCTCACGACCGCTTCCATCAATCTCTCGCTATCCGCATGCGAGCGCTCAAGTCTGGCTTCAAGCTCCTCGCAGAGGGACATGAGCTGGTCAGGCGACGATGCGGCGCTGTTCTTCTTAAGGAACAACTACAACCTTCAACGAGTCCCTTGCCTCTCCCGCTATCTTAAAACCCTTCTGGATATCCTCCAATCTTACCCTGTCAGTTATCATATCCTTAACATTTATCTTCCCATCCTTAATTAAATCCAGAGCCTCCTCTAGGTCAACCGGCGCCGCGCCATAGCTTGACACCACGCTCAATTCACTCCTCCAGAAATCTTCAACAGGAACCGAAATATTTTTATTCGGGATGGCAAACAACATAATTATCCCTTTCCTGTCTATGTATCTGAATGCAGCCTCAAAAGCAGGCATCGCCCCGGTACACATTATAATCCTGTCCGCTTTTATATCGAGGTTTTCATTCGCATTATGTACTTCATCAGCCCCAAATTCCGCTGCCTTTTTCAACCTGTATTCGTTAATATCAGTCGCAATTACTTTTGCTTTTTTTAATTTAGCGATCTGTATATTCAACAAACCCGAGACACCTGAACCCATGGCCAGAACAGTCTGCCCTTCTCTAACATCGATTATTCTCTGCGCCCTCACAACGCAGGCAAGAGGTTCGATCATCGTTCCTTCTTCATAAGAAACATTTTCAGGCAGGAGATAGGTTCCCTCCTCAACATTTATCTCCGGAACCCTCACAAACTCGCTGAACCCGCCGGGGTCGTAGTTGCCTTTATGCAGTGTTTCGCAGGCGGTATGATTACCGGCAAGGCAGTATTTGCATTCGTTGCATGGAACATGATGGCTTACGAAAACCCGCTGCCCGATATTGAATTTATCAGACCTTGAGCCGACAATCTCCCCTGCCATCTCATGACCCAATACACGAGGGGCTTTCTTGATGCGATACCACTCCATCAGATCGGTTCCGCAGATGCCGGACGCTCTGACTCTGACCAGGATTTCCCCGTCTTTAATTTGAGGTTTCCGTCTATCCTCTATCCTGATATCGTTATTGTTATAATATACAGCGGTTTTCATAGGGTAATCTATTTCGATTGTTCGTATATCTCGTAAGCATCTTCCACTGACTTACCATCGTGAACAATCGCTCTTACAGCCTTTATCATTCCCCCTGGGTTGTCGCTCTGGAAGATATTCCTGCCCATATCCACACCAACCGCGCCATCAGAGACTGCATTATAGCTCATCTGCAGAGCCTCCATCTCTGGTAGCTTTTTCCCGCCTGCAATAACCACAGGGACATTACCGCACGCCTCGACAACGTTCCCAAAATCTTCTGTATAGTAGGTCTTGATCATATGTGCTCCGATTTCCACGCAAATCCTGGAAGCCAAGCCCAGGTATCTGGCATCGCGAGCCATCTCTTTCCCGACAGCGGTCACAGCCAGAACAGGGATTCCGTATTTTTCTCCTTCGTCCACGAGCTTAGACAAATTATCGATGGTTTCCTTTTCATATTCCCCGCCCACGTATACAGAGCATGTGATTGCAGATGCGTTAATCCTTATTGCATCTTCTATATTGGTCGTTATGATTTCATTGGATAATTCCTTAAGAATGCTCTGACCACCGGAAACGCGCAAAATAACAGGTATATCCGAAGCCGGGTCTATCCAGTTCCTGATGGCGCCCCTTGTTATCATCAATGCATCGGCATAAGGCAGCAACGGCTCAACCGTTTTGCCAAGGTTCGAAAGACCGGTAGTGGGACCCTGGAAATAACCGTGGTCAACCGCCAGCATAACACAGCGCCCTGTTCCGGGCTTGATTATTCGTGAGAGCCTGTTCTTCATTCCCCAGTTCATTTTTAATTTCCTCCTTTTCTTTCAGGTCTGACCAGTAAATAGCCATTTTCGATCAGCCAATGATGGAATTCATAGGTAGTATGCATACAATTTTTCTGGCATATTTCCCTGAGTTCATTATATTCGTCTGAGTCCTGCGATTTTTTATTCATTAACATCTGCACAGGACATTGAACATCATTGCAGTATTCTCTTCTTTTGTACTCTACAAATCCTTCGATTGGCACAATCTCAAAGCTGATTCTCAATACTTAAGATTAACGGAAGTTATTCCGTTCGGCTTATTGCAAGAGCCGTACAAAACTTTTAACCTAGGACGAATTCATATTGATAGTAGATGTAAGGGGTTAAGATGAGAATCATAATATTCATAGCTCTCCTTTTAAGCGGATTTTTCACATCCACCGCAGCGGCAGGGGAAAACCTTCCGCAGTACAATCTCTCTGTCTCGTTCGATATCTCAAAAAATCTGCTCGAAGGTAACTCAACAATCACCCTTTCAGGAAACAGTGAGATGAATATTTCCACCGGTAACCTCAATGTTACGTCTGTAAGGCTGAACGGACTGCCTCTTGAGCCCCGGATTAAAGAGGGGATATTCAAGGTGAAGGGCAACGGCATGCTTGAGATATTTTTCGAGGGAAAGTTTGCGGGGGTAAACAGAGATCACAATCCTGAAAATGTGGGTGTAGTTTCAAACGATATTATCAGCGATGAAGGAATATCCCTTACAGGTATATGGTATCCCCAGATAGAAGGCAGAGCATATTACCATTTGAAGGCGCTACTTCCGGAAGGTTTTCTTGCTGTCTCTGAAGCAGATGCGATTTCCGCTGTGGATGCACCGCATGGTAAGGAGTTTTCTTTCAGCTTCCCGCACCCCTTGAATAAAATAAACCTCGCTGCGGGCAAATACATGACAATGAAGGAGACTTTTCATGGTACAGACATTTATGTGTATTTTTTCCCTGAAAACATCACACATGACATTATTGGATATCTTGAAGGCATATCACGCGCAGAAACCTACATCGAATATACGAAAAAATATCTAACGATGTATGAAGAGCTTATCGGCCCTTACCCCTACAGGCGGTTTTCAGTCGTGGAGAACGTTCTCCCTACAGGGTATTCCATGCCCACGTTCACGCTCCTGGGCAGGGATGTGATGCGTCTCCCCTTCATTGTCAATACGTCCCTGGGCCATGAGATCCTGCACCAGTGGTTCGGGAATTATGTTTATGATGACTTTGAAAAGGGAAACTGGATAGAGGGTCTCACCACTTACCAGTCCGACCAGCTTTATAAGCAGCAGAATGGCGAAGGTGAGCAGTACAGAAAGAAACTCCTCATCGACTATCAGAGTTATGTTAGACCTGATAAAGAGACACAACTTGCGGATTTCTACCAGAGGACAGATTTCGCATCCGAGGCAATCGGCTATGGGAAAGGGGCAATGTTATTCCACATGCTCAATAAAGAGATAGGAGATGATGCATTCTACAGGGGATTAAAAGAGCTCATCAAGGAGCGGTCATTTCAGGATGCAAGCTGGGATGATGTCAGAATGGCATTTGAAAATGCCTCAGGAAGGAACCTTGAGTGGTTTTTCAATCAGTGGCTTTACCGAAAAGGGGAACTCTCAATCGGGATAGAAGACCCGAGAGTTACCGTTTTAAATGGCGTCCCAACAACATCCTTCAGGATTATCCAGGAAGGTTCGCCGTATCAATTTAATCTATCGCTCAAGATAAATACAGACAAAGGTGAACTCACAAAGATACTGGAAATGAAAAAGCAAAACCAGACTTTTGAGATTCCTACGAACGGGACTCCTTCGGAGCTGGTTTTTGATGGCGGCTATGACTTGATGAGGAGGCTCTCGGAAAAGGAATACCCGCCTGTCATAGCAAGACTCCTGGGAGATGAAAAAAGGCTTGTTGTTATCCCTGGGAAGGAAAAAGAAAAATACGGGAATTTGATCAACGTTTTCAAGAGCGAGGGTTTCATTCCAATAGAGGAAAAGGATATCAAAGACGAGAACATATCGACATCCTCCCTTCTAGTGCTGGGTAATGACAGCCCGATTCTTAAGCGGCTCTTCGGCGGGTGGAAAAGCTCCGGGAATGGATTCAGCTTTACGGTAGCGGAAAATCCCCTGAACGCGTCAAAGGTGGTTGCTGTGGCAGACGCCGGCGGAAAGGAGGAGGTTGACCTTGCGTCTTTAAAGATTTTCCACTATGGGCAGTATTCTTTCATAAGATTTGAAAAAGGCAGGAATGTGGAGAATAGAACAGATGAGACCGAACGGGGAATAAGGATTAGTTTGTACGAACCTGTACTGGGAATCCAGCCCCAGAAGGCAATTAAACTCGATGACATTGTTCGCAATATCTCTGATAAAACGATTATCTATATCGGGGAAACGCATACCAGTTACGAAGACCATAGGGTGCAGCTTGAGGTTATTACCGACCTCTATGAGAGCGGTCACAAGTTCGCAATAGGCATGGAGATGTTCCAGAAGCCGTTTCAGAAGGCTATTGATGATTATATCGCTGGAAATATAACCGAAAAGGAATTTTTAAAAAATACCCAGTATTTCAAGAGATGGGGGTATGATTATAATCTTTACAGGGAAATTATCAATTTTGCAAAGGCAAGGAATATCTCCATCGTAGCCCTTAATCTGCGGTCGGAGATTATTGACAATGTTTCAAAAGGCGGTCTTGATATCCTGACCGATGAGCAGAAAAAAGAAATCCCCAAGGATATGGATATGTCGGATGAGGATTACAAAAAAAGTCTTAAAGAGACATTCGACCAGCATGGAAACCAGGAGTTTCAGAACTTTAACTATTTCTATCAGTCCCAGATACTGTGGGATGAAACCATGGCGCACTCTGTGGACGAGTTCCTGAAACAGAAACCGGATTACCAAATTGTCGTGCTTGCAGGCGCTGGACATATCATGTACGGCTCTGGCGTCCCGAAGCGGGCATACAGGCTGGATGGTAAGGATTACGCAACGCTGATACAGAATCCTGACAACATTGACGAGGGCATGGGGAATTTTGTGCTTTTCCCGAAACCGGTATCGCCTCTGCCTACCCCTGTGCTTGGGATTTTCTTAAATGAATCTGGCGGCAGGGTTAAGATAGAGAATGTCGGATTTGGAAGCACTGCAGAGAAAGCAGGGCTCAAAGAAGGTGACATCCTGCTCTCCATTGATGACTGGAAGATAGAAGGCGTAGAGGATATAGAAATTTCTATTTTTGATAAAAAACAAGGCGATACGGCAAAGATCAAGGTGCTGAGAAAAATTCTGGCTGGCGAGAAAGAGTTTGAATTTACTGTGACTTTTTAATTGTTGCGAAGCCTTTACAGGTTTCCCATACTCATCAAATAAAAAAAGATAATCACATAACCTTGAGGTTATGCGATATTACCGCGCTGCTTTCGCAACTCTCTCGATATTGTCCTTCTTGCCCATGGCAAAGCCTTTCACATCGTAGTTTGCTGCTGCGATTATCTCGTCTGCAAGAGCATTCGCCAGGGACTTCTTCGTGCCGAAAGAAGCCTGCTGCGCCCCCTGCGTTATCAAGCGAAGCGCTGTGTCCACACGGCGCTGGGGTGCGGTATCAACTGATTTCGGGACCGCAATGCCGCCGTACTGCAGTCTTACGGTTTCCTCCCTCGGACCGGCATTAACAATTGCATTCACCAGCATCTGCACGGGATTCTGCCCGGTTTTCTTGTTTATTATTTCAAAAGCTTCTTTGACATTACTGTAAATCGTTATCTTCTGTCCCGTGTTGGTTTCTTCACGCATCACCTTGTTGATAAGACGCTCAACGATGTTAAGATTCGACTTATTGAACTGCTGCTTTGCGTTTCTTCCGCCGGAATGCGGAACAATCACCGGCGTAAGATTGATATAAGCTTTGACGCTTGGATCTTTAACCTCAACCTCAGTAAAATCCCATTTTCCGAACAATTTCAGCATATTATCTCACCGGTTTTTCCTTCTTGCCCAGAACGAGCTGCCGTAAATTAACGTTATTCACTGCTACCACTTTCCATCGTACCCCTGGGATATCTCCCATGGCGCCGCCCATTCTTCCTCCTATTCTTTCAACGATCACTTCATCATGTTCATCAATGAAATTAATCGCGCCGTCACCAGGACAGAAAGCCGATATCTGCTTCCCGTTTTTAATAAGCTGCAGGCGAATACATTTCCGTATGGCGGAGTTTGGCTGTTTTGCCTCAACCCCGACTTTTTCAAGTGCAATACCCCTTGCCTGCGGCGAGCCGCCAAGCGGGTCTGCCTTTACATCAAGATTAAGGGCTCGCCTGGCGTAGTCCTTGTCGCTCCATCTGAAATTCTTGCTTTCGCTCTTGAGTTTGCGAGCCGCATACATTCCTTTTCCCATGTAGTTTTTTCCTCCAATGCTATGGTTATTGAATAATCACGTCGTTTATATTATGATGCCTTAAGGAGAGTTTTTTTACCTTTTCGATATTTTTGCCGTCTCTACCTATGGCAAGCCCCTTCTCTTTAGTAGCAACTTCTACATAAGCTATACGCTTGCCTTCATCAGTCACAATATTTATATTTTTTACAGAAACCGGATGAAACGCATTCTTTACGAACTCTGCAGGGTCATCCGAGTGTTCGATTATTTCAATATGCCTGCCAATAGCCTTCTTTACACGGTTGATATGGTCTCCTCCTTTTCCTATGGCTAAACCCATATCCCCGTTCCTGACAACAAACAACAACCTGTTGTTTTCATCATCCTCGTAGCAGTCCTTCGCCCTGGCTCCTGTCAGGCTTTCAAATAATGCTATATACCTTATTCCATCCGTGCTCAGTTTCACTTCACTCTTTGATGAACCCATTGATAATCACTCTCCTTTTTAGACGTTTGATGAACCCAATAATATCAATCCTTTTTAGACGGGTTCATCAAAGATTCATCAAAAAGCGACACCTCGCTTTATGCGGTATCCACGTATGCCTGTGGGCATACGTGTCTGCGAAGTAAAGCGGCGCAACGGTTTTTGATAAAACTTTCGTAAAGTTTTTTGATGAACCATATGATAATCAATCTCCTTGTTAGGTGCTCCTGAAGGAGAGTATCTCCGACTCCCCGGGCTCAAGCACTGCAAGCGCAGTAATCGCAAATGGTTTACCGCAGGCAACCCCGAGGTCAACACCCGTTCCGGGATAATTAATCACGGGGACGCCTTTCATTTCGTTTACGGTTTCGGGAAGGCAATTGGATGACAGTACAACTACCTGCGCTTTTCCATTTTTTACAGCATCCAGGGTCTGCCTTCCGCCAATTACAACCTTTCCTGTTGTTAGAACTTTTCTAAGTACTTTGCTTATATCAGTTTCCATACTAATTCTCCTTTTATGCAGCTTTCTTTGCGATCAGTTTAACATTTCCTGTTCCCAATCTGATAGGCTGTCCAACTATCACGTTTTCAGTAACTCCTCTGAGTTCATCCACGTCGCCCCGCATACCGGAATCCAGAAGATGGTTAACGGTTACCTCGAAGGCTGCCCTTGCAAGAACGCTGGCTTTTTCACCCGATATACCATGCCTTCCTATTGGTTTTACATCCCCGTCAACAGTCATTATATCAGCTACAAGCATGATATGGCGCACATCCACTGTAAGACCCTGTTCTTTCAGCGTTTCAGTGGCTTCGTGTATCAGCGCAGATCTGGCAGCCTCTATACCCATTACTTCGAAGATTTCATTGACATTGTTCGTCCTTGTTCGCGTGGCATCGACCCCGTATATTGCAAGCACTTCTTTGAGCACCGAACCTTCGGTGTACAGCACATATTCTCCGCTCTCTTCTTTTCTTATAACCACCCTTTTTATTCCTTTAATGCCTTTTAATATTACAGACTGTACACTTTTAACAAGTTGAAGTAATTGTCTGTATGAGGGTTCCTCAGGTGTCAGTATCAAGGTATCACCTTTAATCTCCACAGAGGCGCCCAGCTCTTCCTCAAGTTTACCTGCTACTTCTTTTGAAGTCATGTTCCGCTGAAGGAGAGATTTGCTGTTCAATTCAATGATTATTTTCATTTCAGTAATATCCGTGGACATGCTGCCCAGCACATTAATATAAGTCGCTTCTATTTTCCAGGCAAGCTCCCGGGCTTTCTCCCTGTCGAACGCATAATCCTTTTCAAGAAATATCGTCATCATCGGCGTGCTTGGGTTTTTCCTTGCATCCACGATTTCAATCAGGCGGGGCAATCCAAGGGTGACATTTATTTCCGCCACGCCGGCGTAGTGGAACGTTCTCATCGTCATCTGGGTACCGGGTTCGCCGATGGACTGCGCTGAAACAACCCCTGCTGCCTCCCCTGCTTCGATTTTTGCACCTTCGTATCCCGAAAGTATGCGTTCTATAATCGAATCCATCTGTTTTTTTGTGACCTTTCTATCTTTAAGCTCTCGTATCAGATTATCGATCACGTTCTGAGGCAATGGGAGGGCTGAAACTGCTTCCTCGATATTTTTCTGGGTAACGCTCATTCTTTCGCCCCTGTTACCGAGTCGATGATACGCCTGACCGCATCGGGTTTACTGAAATCGCTGTTCATCGGGTTTACTCCGTCTTCTCCGTATTTGAACTGGATAACCATGTTCCTCGTATCCCTTACAGTACCGTCGTACTGTACTTCCAGATCCTGCAGCGCATTCACAAGCCGCCGCTGCAGATAGCCGGACTGGGATGTCCGCACTGCTGTGTCCACAAGACCTTCGCGCCCGCCTATGGCATGGAAGAAATACTCCGTGGGAGATAAACCGCCCTTGTAACTTGCTTTCACAAAACCGTGAGCTTCAGCTCCAAGGTCGCCCTTATCAAAGTGGGATAGCGTCCTGCCTGCATATCCTCTCTGGATTCGCTCGCCTCTCACTGCCTGCTGTCCCACGCAGGCTGCCATCTGCGTCAGGTTGAGCATCGAACCCCTCGCTCCTGACCGTGCCATTATCACAGCTGAGTTATCCATTCCAAGGTGGCGATCTGCAATATCACCGGCAGCATCCCTTGCCCTGCTCAGCTCTTTCATTATTTCCATTTCAAGCGTCTCCCGAATCGTTCGTCCCGGGAGCTGTTCCAGCTCGCCTGCCTGGTACGCGGTTATCAACTTTTCAACCTTGTCTTTTGCCTGGATCATGACTTCATCTATCTGGTTCTGGGCATCCAGAGGCACATATTCGTCATCAATCCCGAAACTGAACCCGGTGCGCGTGATACTTCTGATGGAGAGGCGTGTCGCATCATCGATAAATTTGCATGCCATCTCTGAACTGAATTCTTTTATAAGCTTGTCGAGTATCACACTCTTGAAAGCTCCCACGGCTTTCTCATCGATTGAACCCTTCTCAAGCACTCCGTCCTTAATGACAACATAGGCGTCATGCTCGCAGTCAAAGCCTTTGCATACATCACAGTGTTCACAGATTTCCGCCTTGAATTGAAGGTTAAGCCCTCTGGGAAGAATCTGGCTGAATATCTGTTTTCCTGTCCAGTAAGGTTTCTTATTTTCTGTTCCTGCAGGCTCGGACAGCTCCCGAATCTCAGATTTTGCAAGCAGTTCCAGAGCATCTTCCTTGTTTATTTTCTCCTTGCTGTTCGTGAGCAGGAATAACCCGGATATATGGTCATGGATGCCTCCGATTATAGGTCCCCCGAACCTCGGGGAAAGGATATTCTCCCGGACATGCATCAGGATTTTTGCTTCCGCACGAGCATCTTCGGTCTGAGGCACATGCATGTTCATCTCGTCGCCGTCAAAGTCGGCGTTGTAAGGGGGGCAGACAGCGGGATTTAATCTGAATGTTTTGTGAGGGAGCACTTTTATTTCATGCGCCATGATGCTCATCCTATGAAGCGAGGGCTGCCTGTTAAATAAAACAATATCTCCGTCCTTTATCTGCCTGTCGATCTTCCATCCCAGTTCAACCAGGTCTGCAAGTTCAGCGCAGTTCTTATCCGTTATTTTTAACCTGCGCCCGTCTGCTCTCACAATATAATTGGCGCCGGGATGGTTGTCAGGGCCTCGCCGTGTGTATTCTTTCACTTCCGCGATATTCCTGGGGGTCACGTGCATCATGATGGTAAGCTCTTTTGCGATTGCCATTGGCACGCCAACCTCATACACCTTGAGGTTCGGGTCTGGTGAAATCACGGTTCTTGCAGAGAAATTGACACGTTTCCCTGATAAACTTCCTCTGAACCGCCCTTCCTTGCCTTTCAATCTCTGCGAAAGCGTTTTCAGGGGTCTCCCAGACCTGTGCCTCGCTGGAGGCACGCCCGAAACCGCATTATCGATAAACGTTGTAACATGGTACTGCAATAATTCCCATAAATCCTCGATAATCAACTGAGGTGCCCCAGCTTCACGGTTTTCCTGGAACCTCTGGTTGATCCTGATTATATCCACGAGTTTATGGGTGAGGTCGTCCTCGCTGCGCTGACCGGATTCCAGGGTAATCGAAGGTCTCATCGTGACAGGCGGTACAGGAAGCACTGTCAGGATTACCCATTCAGGGCGGGCATTCTGTGGACCCATCCCGATAACTTCCACATCTTCATCTGTCATTTTTTCAAGGCGCGAACGAATATCGGTGGGCATCAGTTTATGCCCGTCTTCTATATATGTAGTGGGTTTCTCGAATTTGATTTCTTTCTGCTCCTCGTTGCAGTAGCTGCATGTTCCTGCTTTTCTTGCTTCCTTAAAAACCTCAGTAACCACATCTTCGATGGACTGCCCCATCTTTTTAAGCGTTTTTATCTGTTCGAGATACTTCTTTTTCTCATCGGGCGCAAGCAGCAGGGCGCCGCACTTCCTGCAGGTTGCCCGCAATATCTTGCGTATCAGCTTGGCAAAACCCACGTGTATTACGGGTGCGACGAGTTCTATGTGCCCGAAATGACCCGGACATTCACCTGCCCTGCCGCCGCAGGTTTTACACCGCAGACCCGGGTCGATTACACCAAGCTTTGTATCCATCAATCCCATTTCAATCGGGAAACCGTCGTCATCGTAAGTATCTGCTGTTATCACCCTAGTAACGCTCATTTTCCTGAATTCCTTGGGTGAAATAAGTCCGAATTTTATCTGTTTTACTCTTTTTGGGGTTCCAATTACCATGATTTCACCTTCCTAATTTTTGTGCAACCGAAAACCTTTGAGAAAGGTTTATCAAAAAACTTTGCGAAAGTTTTATCAAACGACGGGTATGGCGCACCATACCCAAACACGCCCTCCCGAGGCGTGACTCGGGAAGGGGTATGCAAGCATACCCTAGCGCGACATAAAGCGGCGCAACGGTTTGTGCACGCCACGTTGACTGGGGCATCGGTCACACCGCATCCTCAAGTTCAAGCCTTGGCGCAACACCAAGCGATATGATTTCATCAAGTAATAGTTTGAAGGCATAGCTCATTTCAACAGGGTATATACCAGTTTCAGCACCGCAGTCCTGGCATATAGTGATATTTCTTCGTTTATCGAGAGTGGCTATCATGCCGCAATTGGAGCAGACATATTCCATTACCCTGTCCGATTCGTCAAGCAGCCTTTCCTTCAAAGCCATAGCAGCGCCGTGCCCAATAAGCACATCCCGTTCCATCTCTCCAAACCTCAATCCGCCTTCCCTAGCTCTGCCTTCGGTGGGCTGACGGGTCAATACCTGGACGGGTCCACGAGACCTTGCATGCATCTTTGATGATACCATGTGGTAGAGTTTCTGGTACATGATAACCCCTACGAATGTATCAGCCTGAATCCTGTTGCCTGTTATACCGTCGTAATAAATCTCTTTACCGGTGTGCGAAAAACCGAATTTGCTAAGAGAAGAGCGCAGGTCATCCTCATGTTCCCCTGAGAATGCAGTACCGTCTATCCTTCTTCCTTCAAGCGATCCCACTTTACCTCCTATCATTTCAAGCACATGCCCAACGGTCATTCGTGAGGGGATGGCATGCGGATTAATTATCAGGTCAGGAACAATGCCGTTCTCAGAAAAGGGCATATCCTCATAGGGTACTATGAGACCGATTACCCCTTTCTGCCCGTGGCGGGAAGCGAACTTATCCCCGATCTCAGGAATTCTATGGTCGCGGGTTCTTACTTTTGCAAGCCTCGAACCGTTTTCAGATTCAGTCAGTATCACGGTATCCACTATACCTTTCTCATTCGAGCGCATTGTAACAGAACTCTCCCTTCGCTGCACCGGGCTTATTCCGAGCTCTGACGGTTCTTCAAGGAACCTGGGCGGGCTTGTCTTTCCTATCAGGACATCGTTAGGTCCGACGGGTATCTCGGGATTGACCAGACCGTCGCTGTCAAGCTGGTTATAGGTTTCAGCACTCCTTGCACCTCTCACTTCTGTATCAGGAATCTCAAACTTGTCCTCCTGTCCTCCAGGGTATTTCCGTTCCTCGCCCTCGTTTGTCCTGAAGAAATGGCTTCTTCCCAGACCGCGTTCTATCGAACCCTTATTCACAACCAGGGCATCTTCTATATTATAGCCTTCATAGGACAATACTGCCACCACGAAATTCTGCCCTGCAGGGCGCTTATCGAACCCTATGGCTTCCGCGGTCTGTGTTGTTACCAGCGCTTTCTGGGGATAATGGAGTACGTGTGCTCTTGTGTCGGGACGCAGTTTCATATTGGGCGTCGACATGCCAAGACACTGTTTAATCATGCCTGCACCCATCGTATTTCTTGGTGAAGCATTGTGTTCTGGGAAAGGCACCATGCCAGTGCAGATTCCCAGGATTAAAGAGGAGTCCATCTCAAGATGTGTATGTTTTGGGGTTAGATCCTTTTCGTCGATGGCTATAAACGCATTTTCTTCTTCTTCAGCATCGAGATACTCGATTAAACCTGCATCCACAAGGCTGTCAAAAGTAATTTCCCCTTTCTTCAGACGCTCTATGTTATCCTTTGTTACAAGAGGAAGACCTTTTTCCACAGTTATTGCAGGGCGTCTTGCCCTCCCCTGGTCAGAATTGATAATTATCTCCTTCGTGTCCTCATAGTAAATGATATTCACCTGTCTTTTGATTTCACCCATTCTTCGTTTTTTCCTCAACTCCGACGCGAGTTCTTTTGGTCTATCATGGGTTCCTATCAATTCGCCATTTACGAAAACTCTTGCCTTATTCAAAGGACTCCACCTCCTCTTCGGGTTCGACTTTTGTTTCTTCGGCTTCTTCAAGTGCCTCCAGTTCCGTGGCATAGGTAGTGGGTACTTCTTCCAAACCCACAAGCTGCGGAATAATCGGGACTACACCTGTTTCATAAAGCAGGTTCTTAAGCTTCCCTTCATCCCCCGCACTTGTTGAAATTTCAACCAGTTGCGCAAAGTTCTTCACAAGTCCGCAATTGGGTCCCTCGGGCGTTTCTGAAGGACATATTCTCCCCCACTGTGTGGGGTGCAAATCCCTCGCTTCAAAATGGGGCTGTGCCCTTGACAACGGCGATATTACCCTGCGCAAATGCGAAAGCGATGCAATGTAATCTGTGCGGTCAAGAAGCTGCGATACGCCTGTTCTGCCGCCTACCCAGTTGCCTGTAGCCAGTGCATGGACAAGGCGCTCTGTGAGCACATCTGCCCTTACGATAGTGGTAACATTTAGATCCCTGTTTCTCATGCTGGCTCTCTCAAGCTGGTATTTGACATCCCGCGTCAGTCTGTTAAACGATACTCTGAACAGGTCTTCAATCAGTTCACCCGAGAGTTTGAGCCTCTTATTGGCATAATGGTCTTTATCGTCCGGGCTTCTTTTGCCCAGTGCCAGCTCAAAGCACGCCTGAGCCATCCTGCCCAGGAACTGGGCTTTCAGCATGCGGTGCGCCTCATCGTTTCCCAGGTGCGGCAATAAATAGCGGTCGATAACGTAATTCGCCCGTTTTACCTGGTATTCTTTAGACTGACCTGAGGCTACACGCAGCCCGATTTTTTCCATCGCCTCTTCTTTATTGCTTGCTTCCGATTCTTCAAGGTTCTCGAGCATGAATTTGATAATCTCAGGGTCATCGGATACGGCATTCACAATATCCTGGTCTGTCTCGATGCCCAATGCTCGCATCAGAGTGACAAAATTAATTCTGCCTGAGATGGAAGGGAAAGAAACTTCAAGAATGGATTTCCTGCTCCGCTCCACGACCACGAGGGCACGATAGCCCCTGCGCTGGGAGAATACCTTTGCCACTTCTATGTTTTCGCCATAACGCTCTTCCAGTTCCACCAGTATTTTATTGGGAGCAAGGTCTTCAAGCGTGGTGATCACGCGCTCTGTGCCGTTCACTATGAAATATCCTCCAGGGTCCTGGGGATCTTCTCCCAGTTCATCCATCTCTTTCTGGCTCAACCCTACAAGGTTGCACGCTTTTGACCATATCATAATAGGCAAAAGTCCGATTTCCGCCTCCTTTTCCTCTTTTTCTCCTTCAGGGCTGACGATTGCCATACTGAGATAAAGCGGCGCTGCATAGGTTATGTTTCTTAACCTTGCCTCGGTGGGATAGAGTTTATCCACTGCGCCATCCGCCTCCCGAACGACCGGGTAACCTGCACGGATTTTCTTGAGTTTCACGTACGTGCCCTCGATGTCGGTTTCAATAATCCTCTGTTCATCAATAACTTTCTGAAGTCCATGTTCAAGAAAATCATTGAAAGAATCCACATGATGGCGCACTATTTTATCGCTTGTAAAATACGCCTTTGATAGCACACTTCTGTCTAACATATAAACCTCATTTTTCCACTCACGCAATAACATATCGATAGAAAAAGGCTTTACCGGCTGTCGGGCTTAGTCTTGTAACCCGAACAACATCCCCGACCTTGGCTTTGACTGCAATGGCAGCCGGGTCTGATACGCGAATCTTTGGCAACTGTTCCTTTTCTATATTATATTCAGATATTATTTTTTCAACGTCGTCCTCGTTTAATATTTCATGGTTTGCTACCATTCTATGTTCCAAGGGATTAAACTCTCTTCCAGTATGCTCTTTCTCTTTCTCCTTCATACAACCTCCCAGGCAAAACGGGCTCGGGGGGATTTGAACCCTCGACCATCGGGTATCTTCTCATTCTTCAGTCCAGCCGCCAGGCTGGACACGTCCTCCCGAGACGTGACTCGGGTTGAATAAAAGCCCGGTGCTCTGCCTGACTGAGCTACGAGCCCAAACATATTATCCACTACGTTTGAACACCTGCTACCAACCATGGACGAAAAATATTCCTGAATCAATGGCAATTCTGTTAAAACCTCGTGGACGTGCGCCCCTTGAACAACCTGATGAAGCTTAAATCTTTCCTTGTATATCAAAAAACCTGAGTTTGACCTCGCCGATTATTCCGCATTCCTTTGCGTATTCAAAATATAGTTTAAGGCTCTCCACGCTTTCATCGTCAAAATCATAATTCAATGTGTGCAAATAATCCCGCATGAAACCGCAATCGATTTTTTTCTGCCGTGCTATGGAACCGGCTATCTCGCTGACATTTTTATAAGCATACTCTTTTGACTTAAGGAGTGTATTGAGCACATATCTTACCTTATCCGGGTGCTCTCTCGCGAATTCTTCCCTGGCAACCCACAATGCATACACCATTTTTTTTCCTGTCATCTTCTTCCATTCATTGCCAAGGTCTGCGATAACGCTGTATTTCCCTATGGCATGGATGGCGCTGTCCCCGATCAAAAGCGCAGCATCGCCTTGATTCAGCATCTGGTCTATATCTGTACCTTGGCACTGCCTGATGTTAATTTTAACACCTTTCCGCCATAATATTATCTTTACCAATGCAGCCGAACTTGCGGTTGTCTCGGGAATGCAAAGCGTTTTTCCTTCAAGCTCAGAGAGGTCTAACTTTCCATTTGAGCATATCAGCACGCTTTTGGTGAAATCATTGGAAGTAATGGAAAGCCCGGGTAATATGAGAAGGTCATTTCTTTTTCCGTACATGATTGAAGAAATAGGACTGATATCGAGTTCGTTATTAAACAGCATGCGTGCAAGTTCAACAGGATGCGCCTGCGTAATCTCAATGTCATGCGCTTCCACCCTGCCGTGTTCTATGGCGTAATAAGGGAAATCACAGTTGGCGAAAGCGATTTTACCAAGACGTATCATGGTTTATCAGATACAGAATGGAAATATATGCATATTAGTTTGATGGACGGAAAAATTGTTTGACGTTCTACCCTTCATAATGTTTTGGTATTTTTATTGCATTGGTTATAAAATGTACAGCTTGTCAGTCTGCAAAATGTGACCATCAGGCACATTTTCTCACAGTAAAATCTCTGCCTCGGGGGGGTAATTGCAATCTGTAGAGATACTCTCCTCTTTGGACCAAATAAATAACCAAACATCGTACTCATCAATTCTTTCTACCGCAACATATATATACTTTATGATTATAATGATAATAATAAGAGGAGCACAGGGTAGCTGTAGAACACGTATTCAGAAAAGGGTAGACATGGAAGAAGTAGTATTATGGATGAAAAGTTGTCCGTTAGGGTATAGACTGGTAGCCAACAAAATCATGATGTGCTGCAGGAACGACTTTATCCTGCAAAATGACAGGGACTTTACTTGGAGAGAGTACAACGGTATTCTCCTTTCGAGTAATTCCGCAGGAATTGTAAGATAAGCAAAAAAGATCGCCTTGGATGTCTGTTTGCCGGGTGCCGCAGAGTTGCCATTCCCTATATGAGAATTCCTGCAATAACAATTAATACTGTTCCCATCTTTTAAGCACTGATGAAAGAAGCCATAAGGCAGACTGAAGACGGTGTAATCCTCGACCTTGAAATCTCAGCCGGTGCAAAAGAGACCAAAGTTCATGGATATAATCCGTGGCGCAAGAGGATTGAAATAAGGCTCTCAGAGAGGGCGGAAAAGGGAAAAGCCAACGCAGAGCTTATATCGTTCCTCTCTGGTTTATTCGCGGTTAATTCCAGGAGTGTACGGATAAGCGCAGGTTTGACCAACAGTAGAAAATCGGTTAAGATAATGGACGTAAATGCAACAGATATCCTGAAAGTTTTAAATCAAAAATGAACATCGCCACCCTTGAGGATTTAGAACGTCTCGAAAGGCTCGAGATAGTAATTTCGGAACTTCAAACACTGGCTGACAGCGGGGCTATTATAGTTGTGGAGGGACTGAGGGATGCGGAATCCCTGCGCTTCCTGGGAATAAAAGGCGAGATTAAGTTTGCCGCGCGGCAGCCCTGCTTGAATTCACAGAATTGCTGCCCAAAAGCGGAAAAGAGATTGTTTTATTGACGGAGTGGGACAAAAAAGGTGGTATTGTGGCACGAAGGATATTGAAATATATCTTGAGCTACGGAATTATGCTTGATACGCAGATTCGCTTGAGGATAAGGAATCTTGTGAAAAAAAAGATTAAGGATGTTGAAAGTCTTAATAACTATTTTAATAAGCTGAGATATGAAGTTCACGGTATTGCAGAATTTTAACCAAAAAAATAAAAGAGGGATTTGCTCCCTCTCAAACTTTACTGAGTTTTTGTTGGGGCTTTTCATCACTGCTCATTCTGGTCCCCATGCTGGTCCCCCTGATCATCCTCATGCTCGTGGGGTTTACATAATCCAGCGCCAGGGAAAGGACCAAAGAAGTTTGGTGCAGTATTGTTGACTATCCAGGCATCTGTCGCTGGTGGCTTTTCCTCATCTTTAAGGCAGATGGTCAAATTACCCGGCGGAACTGTGAAAGTAAATGTGGTTGGAGAGAATTTTTCCAAATACAGGTTCTCCATTTTAACGTGGGAAGTTGTATTCCAGACCGTGATTTTCGCCGTACCGTTCGGGTCTGTAACTGTGACCTCTCCTCCACCGGTGAATGTCCAAGTTGCAGTTGGGGTAACCATCGAATCCAGTGCCATTGCCTCTACAAGCGCCATACCCAAGATAAGGAGCATTGCTACAACCCCTAACTTCAATAGCGCTTTGTTTTCTATTTTTTTCATTTCTTATACCTCCTATGTTTTATGTATTTACTTTTCACAAGGCTCGCCTGTGGCTTGCCCTGTACCATTGCGCATCACATTCTGCGCCTGATGCATTTACCACACCTCCCCTGCGGGCAAATCCCCATGCATCTCGGATTTTTTAAAGCGTGGTTTTAATTAAAGAGATCGGGGAGAATGTAACTCCATTTTTAACAATCTCCTTAACCACTCACTTTTGTGGGATACCACCATTGGCGTGGTATAACCCAACCCTCTTTGAACCAAATGAGCAACCAAACATATCTTCCTCATCAATTCTTTTCTACAGCAACATATATATACTTTATCATTATGACCATTATAATAATAAGAGCAGTATTCAGAAAAGGGTAGACATGGAAAAAGTAGTATTATGGATGAAAAGTTGTCCGTTAGGGTATAGACTGGTAGCCAACAAAATCATGATGTGCTGCAGGAACGACTTTATCCTGCAAAATGAC
>JAPZAS010000010.1 GCA_027460525.1 Candidatus Methanoperedens sp. | reverse complement strand
GTCAGGGTGCTTCCCACTGATATGGTGCGCTTGGTATCGTCATCGATAAGCACCTTGTGAAGCTGTCCCTGACCAAGCGCGCTTACTGCTACCACGTTTATGGTCGGATTTGAAGGTGTGCTGTTGACAGTGTACCCTGCAAAGTATTTATCTGCCATAAAACCGATGACCTGATAACTTCCGAAACCTGAGTAGCCAAATTCAACTTCCTGCGGTGTTGTGTCATACACTATGTTGTTCTGGTTGATGTTTCTGTCATTACAGCCATTCAGCGTTATCGTGATGCTCTCGTTGCCAACATTGCTGTTAACATCATAATAAAACCCTGAGAAACTTTGAGGGTTCCATGTATAAGTAGTAGAGAACTCGGTTGGACACTTTGCTCCATCCCAGATGCGGTTGCCCATCGTATAGGTTGAGGGAACCACGGTCCAGTTCCACGTCTGTGAAGTAGTTCCGTTTGCATTGCTCCCTATAACTTTAATATTCCACTTGCCTTGAGTTGGTGCATTATTCTGGTAAAAATCTTGGGTAACTGAAGTGTTGCTTGAAACTTGAATTCCATTAATCAACCAGGTAGTAGTTACAGCTTGATCAAAAGTCACTGAGAAGTTCTGCGGGATGCTTCCAGTCTGAAATACCTGGGATGTCGGAGAATAGGCTAATATTGTCGGGGCACTATTAAGAGTAAAGGTTCGGGTATCTGTTGCGCTATTCAGGTTTTCATTCAGGTTTTCATTAGTAACATCCACACTAACTGCGTAATTACCACCGGCTAATGTCACAGGTAAAACATAAGTAAATGCATATCCTGTACTTGAAGTAGTAAACGGAGAATTAACTTGATTCGTACTTTTGAAAATCGAGCCAGACAGGCTGGTGAATTTAAAATAAACCGCACTCAGGTTTTCAGTTATGTCAATAACATTGGCTATAAAAGTAAAAGTCCCATTGATGGTATCTCCATTTGAAGGGCTTATAATATTCACAGTTGGCTGTGCAGTACCGATTACTAAAATAGTACTCAACATCAATACCACAAAAACAATTCCTCTAACATACCTCTTATTTACCATCGTTTCCCCTCAAATTAGATATCAATTATTCTCATCCTCGACCCGTAAACCATGCCGCAAAATGCACCATAATAGACCTGACGTCATAAGACATCATTATATTATAAATAATTTCTGTGACAAAAGCCAACCCATCAGCAGTTTAATTCAAAGACAAAATCCTAAAAATCCTCAAGCGCCGCAACAACTTCTTCATATCTTGCGCCTTTACGTATTATTTTTTGGTTTACAACATCAACAACGGTAGAAGGCTCGCCCCTGCACTCCCCGCCATCAATTATATAATCCGCAGAAATCTTGACTTCATCCACTTTTTTTGGCGGCGCTCCCCCGGAAATGTTGGCGCTTGTCGAAGTAATAGGCACACCTGCAAGTTCAATGAGCTTGACCGTGGTTTCATGGTCTGGAAAACGTATTCCCACCAATTCTGATCCAGAAGTCAGGATATCGGGAACCTTTTCTTTTTTCTTCAATAAAACCGTCACGGGCCCGGGAAGAAGCCTTTCAATAAAACGCCTCTCCCTCTCGCTGATATGCACAAGGTCATACATCATCTTAAAATCAGAAACTGCGACTGAAATTGGCTTGCTCGTATCTCTTTTTTTAATTGCAAACACCTTTTTTAAAGCATCCTCTGAAAAAATATTAGCTCCTATGCCATATACAGTCTCGGTGGGGTAGATTACAATTCCTTTTTTTTTATTATGCCCGCAGCTTTCTTGATGTCCCTGCCTGTTTCATTGGAATACATACAAAAATCCCTTAACTGAGAATTGAGTTATACAGGAACAATTGCAAGAGACCCGATTGGGCAATTGCGGGTGCATATTCCGCAGGCAATGCAGGTGTTATAATCTATCACGGCAGCGCCATTGCTTACACAGATAGCAAATTTTGCGATGTTTTCGTCAAAATCGGGAGCCTTTGCAAGTTTAATATTTGTCGGGCAGACCGTAACACATATTCCGCACCCATTACAGTTCTCTGATTGTGCCAGTTTCTTATCTTTTGCCATGATGTATGATATGCTTGGGATGATATGAATATTACGCTTACCCAAATCCTATGATTCTTACATCTCGATCCGCGATATAACCCCATGAAGCTTGTGCGGCGGAAGTTTATAAAATTGAACGAAAGCCGGGGTAAGTCTTTTGATTGTCGAATATATCTTCCAGATCACATTGTCTGTCACAATATCCTCAAGACCATAGAAGATTGTCTTCTCATCTATTCCAGACCTCTTCAAGATCGCCTCAACATCTACCACTTCCATATACCCCATCTTTATCTCAAAAATCCTCAATCCATCCGCAAGCTTGTCCTTAAAAGAGCCAGAGACACCGAAGGGATTATCCAGCTTGATGAGGGAAACAATTATGTTATCTTCATAAATGATGTTGTTGTAAAACATGGTGTTGACCACATAAGGCGGAATCTTTGTTATATCTCTTGCAAAGAAAAGCGCGGTTCCTTTGATTTTATTAGTTGTTGCATATAATTCATTGTATTTTCCAAGGAAAAACTCAATGTCCATGGGTTTAAGTGCACCATAAAGCCTTTTCTGCCCGGATGTGTATATCATAATTATGCTAAGTGGAATGAGTGCCAGGATAATCGACACGAAACCGCCGTGGGGTATCTTGTACAGGCTTGAGATAAGGAACGCTATATCCACAAATGTCACAAACAGAGCTATTGCAAATTCAGACATCTTATTCTTTAAATAAAAAATCCAGGACATCATCAAACCCGTCAGAGCCATAGTTCCTGTAACCGCAAGACCGTACGCTGCAGCTAAACGATGTGATTCCTTAAAATCAACCATAATAAATAAAACAAAAAAAAGCAAAACCCAGTTAGCAGTGCCAATGTATATCTGCGAACTCAGTTTAGCCGATGTATAATCCACTTTGAGCATGGGCAGAACCCGGGTTGTAATTCCCTGATACACTATGGAGAACATCCCGCTAATCATTGCCTGAGAGGCTATAATTGTAGCAAGAATACTGAGAACGAGAAATGGTATATAAAGAAACTGTGCCTGGTGGAATATCATCTCAAAAAGCACATTTTTTGCCCCTGGATGCTGAATAATAAAAGCACCCTGCCCGAGATAGTTTAGAAGAAGAGCAGCAAACACAAAATACCAGCCCCTGATTATAGGAAGTTTTCCAAGCTGCCCCATATCAGCGTACAGCGCTTCCCCGCCTGTGGCGCAGAGTATAACCTGGGAAAGCACAAAAAACCCTGCAATGCCATCTTGTAATAGAAACCTGATGGCATAGTAGGGATTTATGGCTTCGAATACAGACGGAACATTAAGAATCGAGACAAAACCGAAAGCTGCGATCGAGAGAAACCATAAAAACATCACAGGTCCGAATGCCCAAGCAACTTTTTCTGTTCCTTTTCTCTGGAAGGCAAAGAGGGCTATTGCAATTATGCCTGCAATGATAACAAGGGTTTCCTGCGCAGTTCCTTCAAATCCTGGAATCAGGATTATACCCTCAACAGCGCTGAGTATGCTTATGGCAGGAGTAATTACGCCATCTCCAAAGAGGAGGGATATGCCGATGAAAGAAAGCAGTGTGACAAATGCTACTTGTCTTCCGGACTTCAACATGGGAATAAGTATTTCCCGAAGAACAATGGTGCCTCCTTCACCCTTTTGACCGAGGCTCATGGCAAGCCATGTATATTCCACGGTCACAAGTATGATAAGAGTCCATATAATAAGGGAAAGTATGCCCATCACATTAGTTTCAGTGGGCGGTGTTATGAGAAAAATAACAGTAAGGGTGTATATGGGACTTGTTCCTATGTCCCCGAAAACAAGACCGAGGGATTTTATCATTCCCGCAAAGGATTCCCTGTTAAGCATATATTCTCCGCAAATCCGGCGCAAAATCTATCCCTGAAATTCTCTTTAAGGTTTTAACGGTTTCTAATCGATTGGTTCTATCGTGGCAGTGATGAGAATATCCTATTCCACAAATGGCTTACCCGACCTCAATATCACATCCGCAACCTCAGGACGCATCAGGTCGGGCGTTGGGCGCTTTCCGCTTTCGATCATCTGCCTCATCTTCGTGCCTGAAAAATCAATCCTGTCGTTGTGAGGGCATACCTTGTCATTGGTGATTCCCCCGCACTTATTGCAGTAGAAAAATGACATGAAGAACATCGGTTCTATGCCTATGTCAGGGAACTCCTTGAATATCTCCTGCGCTGCATAGGGATGATAATAGCTTCCAACGCCTGCATGGTCTCGCCCGATTATGAAATGCGTGCATCCGTAGTTTTTTCTCACGATTGCATGGAATATCGCCTCGCGCGGTCCGGCGTAGCGCATCTCGGTCTGGAAGATGCCGAGGACAACGCGATCCTTGGGATAGTAGTTATCGATTAGCACCTCGTAGCTTTCAAGAATCACATCGTCCTTAAAGTCGCCTTTCTTTTTCTTGCCTATTACGGGGTTTATGAAAAGCCCGTCAACGAGAGTGAGCGCGGATTTTTGCAGGTATTCATGACCGAGGTGAGCAACGTTCCGGGTCTGGAATCCCACGACTTTTTCCCAGCCTTTTTCTTTGAAGAGGTTCCTTGTTTCCGCAGGCTTTAAGGCATATTTATAGTAAGGAGTCTTTGATTCGTTTATCAGGCTTATTTTTCCCCCGAGCAGGGTATCCTTTATGGAATATGTCTTTGCAACGCCCGGGTGAGCCGCATCGTTTGTTCCGAACACCTGCTCTGCATGAGCCCTTTTATCAAAGCCGTATTTCTCCTCGATCTGCATTACCGCTACGAGATGGTCGTTGTTCTTCAGGAGAATGTCGTCTCCTTCTTTTAGGTTATTATTCTCAGCGTCAAGCACAATCGGGAGCGTCCAGGGAAGACCATTGGAAAGGCGCTTATTGTAGAGTATGCTTTCATAATCCTCGCGTACATTAAAGCCTTCAAGCGGGCTGAATAACCCTGAGGCGATGTTCTCCACGTCCTTCATCAGGTCGGTGCTTACGGGAACGCTCTGGTACTCAGAAGCCTGCTCGATGATCTTTTTTCGTTTCTGTTCAGTTAAAGTTTTATTGATTAACTTTCCGCCGTGAGGTTTAATTTGAGCCATTGTTATCTTTTCCTAAGGAATCTGCGGATTACCTCTTCACATTCCCTGCATGCAGCCCGCATTCCTTCTTCGTTGCATCCTCCCACCACCAGCGCCCTTCGCGCTCATGCTGCCCTGGCAGAGTGGGTTTTGTGCACGGCTCGCATCCGATGCTGACATATCCTTTTTCGTGCAGCTTGTTGTAGGGAACATTGTTCTCCCGGATATAGTCCCATACCTGTTTTGAACTCCAGTTTGCAAGCGGGTTGAATTTAATGAGTTTTCCAGTTCCAAAGGTTGGGTCCTTTTGTATTACGGGCACATTCGCCCTTGTCCCAGGGCTCTGGTCTTTGCGCTGCCCTGTTACCCATGCATCCACTGTGTTGAGGGCGCGCTTGAGAGGATCCACTTTGCGCACGTCGCAACACTCCTTGTGACCATCTTTATAGAACGAGAACAAGCCTTTCTCATTGACCAGTTTCTCAGTCGCATCCCTGTTGGCAAAGAACACCTCGATATCGACATTGTATGTTTTCCTGACCTCATCAATGAACTGGTAAGTTTCTGGATGCAGGCGCCCGGTGTCGAGAGTAAAAACCCTGAAGTTCTTGCCTGTCTTCTTTGCCATGTCAATCAATACCACATCCTCTGCCCCGCTGAATGAGATTGCTATATTTTTGAATTTCCCAAGGGCAAATTCCATAATCTCCTGCGGAGACTTAGTCTCATATTCTTTCGCTAATCGTTCGATATTGATTTCTGTCATTTTTATCCCTATCCAAGTATTTCCTTTTTGAAATTCTCAAACCCAACGCGGTCTAAGCAGTCACCGAACCGCTCCCCGATATTGGTATTTTTCTTTGACCAGTTGATTATCTTTCTGAATACCTCCACGGCTTCCTGCGAAGATTTCGCATCAGTCAATTCCATTCCAAGCTTTGGATGCTTCCCGATCTTCCCGCCCACGAATAGCTTATAGCCTTTCCATTCCTCGGCAATGAGATCCGAAGGGCATGCTCCAACGCATGCACCGCACAGGTTGCATTTGTCCCAGACTATCTTTGCTTTCTCGTTCTCCACGACAATGGCTTTCTCGGGGCACATAAAAGTGCATGTGCCGCAGCCCGTGCAGTCTTCGGAATAGATGGCTGGCTTGAGGATTCCCATCACTCCGAGGTCGTTTTCCTGAGGTTTGGCGCAGGCGTTCGGGCATCCTGTTACTGCGAATTTTATTTTTACAGGCATGTCCTCGCCAAAAAATTCCTTATCCAGTATGCCTGCCAAGCCGTAGGTATCTATGATGCCGTAATTGCATTCAAGGTTTCCCGGGCATGAAATGATATTGCGTACACGCGGTCCGCATGAACCCGGCGGAGTGCCATTATCTTCAAGTTCTTTTGTGATTGCATCGAGGTTGTGGATATCTACATCCGGGATCTGCATACCCTGGCGAGTGGTGATATGAATGTATCCTGTGCCGTATTTCCTGGCAATCCGGCTGATCCCCTCAAGCTGGGGAGATGTAACGTTGCCGCAGGGCATGCGCAGCCTGACCACGAAAAGGTCTTTTTGCTTCTGCTTCATGTAGCCTGATTTTTTTAAGGTCGCTACGTCAAGTTTTTCCAGGGTCATGATGCACCTTGATATTCAGGGAGATATTTAAATTGTGGGTTGAGCTTAACCCGTTGAGTTTAATTAAACTTAGGAAAGCGGCAAGATTTGTTAATAAAATCGAAACTTATATGCCAAGACTGGCTAATTATACAAGGGGGAAATATCATGGAAAATCAGATTCTTTGGCTTAATCGAAACGAGGTGAAATCGCTCCTCGACATGAAAGGAGCGCTTGCGGTCGTGGAAGAAGCCTTCAGGCAGCACGGTCTCAAGAAGGTGCAGATGCCTCCCAAGCTATATCTTTATTTCAAAAAGCACAACGGCGACCTGCGAACGATGCCTGCGTATCTTGAAGAGCAGGACATTACAGGAGTGAAGATAGTGAACGTTCATCCCGATAATCCCAAGAAAGGCTTGCCCACTGTGATGGCGCTTGTAATCCTTAATTCAACAGAAACGGGCGCGCCGATTGCGGTAATGGACGGGACTTATCTGACGGATATGAGAACAGGCGCTGGCGGGGGAGTGGCTGTGAAATACCTTGCCCGAAAGAACTCGAAAATCGTGGGTTTTGTGGGGGCTGGGAACCAGGCAAGGACGCAGCTTCTTGCGATAGATGAAATAATCGATATCGAGGAGGTCAAGGTTACCAGCACATCGGAAAAGCATGCGCTTGCCTTCAAAGAGGAAATGGAAAAAAGAATAGAATGCGAAATAACTCCCAAGAAAAGCATCAGGGAAGTATGCGATTGCGATATCCTTGTTACCACAACGCCTTCAAGAGAACACATAGTTATGAACGAGTGGATTTCCGATGGTACGCACATCAATGCCATCGGTGCGGATGCGCCCGGAAAGGAAGAGCTTGACCCGAGGATATTGAAGCGCGCAAAAGTAGTGGTGGACGACCTTCCCCAGGCTTCGCACTCGGGCGAGATTAATGTGCCTCTGGCGAAGGGATTGCTTTCGGAAAAGGATATTTTTTGCGAACTGGGCGAGGTGGTGACGGGGAGGAAGAAAGCCAGGACGAAGGATTCCGAGATTACGGTTTTTGATTCGACAGGGCTTGCGATACAGGATGTTGCGACGGCGGATATGGTGTACCGGAAGGCATTGAAGGCAAATATTGGAATAAAATTGCAGCAGTTCTAATCCTTCTGACTATCCTGAAGAAGAAAAGGAGCGAAATCCCTGAGATCAAAAACAATATAACCCATACCTTTCAGTTCTTCTTTGTCCTCAATATCCTTTGCAATAATGCCATATCTTTCCTTGCGCCGCGCATTATACCATTTCACCAGCGTTGCTTTGCGCTTTAATTCAGCCAATATTATCTCTGCCTCTTCAGCATTCAATGAACTCCACTTACATTCGAAAAAGGATATTTCCTTTTTCTCCTTGTTTAAAGTAATGATGTCTATCTCCTCATTTCTATGCCACCATCTGCCAATATCCATAAATTCAAAATGCAGCGAACCTTTTCTGTTCATTTCTACCAGAAATTCGACTGCCAGTTTTTCAAATGCCTTCCCAAAATAAGAATTAATATCTTTCATGATCAATTCAAAAGCCTTTTCTGGATTGATTTCCAGCAAGCGTGAATTCCTGTAGATGAACCTGAACCAGAAATTAAAAAAATTATCCAGAAGGAAATACCTGGTGTCCCTGACGCGGCTCATTATCACTGGTTTTTCTCTTATCACTATCTCATAATTATTTACAAGTTCGTAAAGGTATTTGGATACAGCACCCGGCTGCAAACCGGTATAATCTGAAATCTCCTTTGGAGTTGCATTCCCGGATGAAATTGCTTCCAGTATCGAGAAAAAGCTCCTGTGTTCAGAACCAAACTCAAGTGTAAGAATATTTTTTCCTTCTTCAGCAAGTATCCTGGTATCTATGAATAATTTTTTAAACGTCTCCACCGGGTCATCAGTTCCCATCTGCCCGGCAAGAAGAAGATATTTGGGAACACCACCGAAAATAAAATAGAACTTTGAGGCATTCTCTATTTCTAAATTAAAAAAAGCATTCAAGAATGTAAAACTATCAAAAAAGTTAAATGGTTTTATATTGAAAAGCATCGTAGCTCTTCCAAACAGCGGTTCTTTGGTATCTTTGAATATTTTCTTTATCATTCCGACATACGAACCTATTATCAGGAACATATGCTGCGATTTATTATGATTCAAGTCCCAGTATTTCTGGAATTTTGAAAATATACCGGGATTGACTTTACTCAGATTCTGGAATTCATCGAACACGATTATCAATTTCTCTTTCTGCTCAAAGATCAGATTGAAGAAATCATCCCAGCTCTCGATCCGCGGTTTTATTTTGAGTATCTCTCCAAGCGACTCTTCTATGTCTTTAAAGATCGGAGCTTCAGGTTTTATTTCTATAAAAATATAAACAGCTTTCTTTCCTTTTATGAATTCGCGGCTCAATTCGGTTTTTCCCACCCTCCGCCTGCCGTAGATTACGACAAGGGATGATGAATTCGAATTGTAAATATCCTCCAGTATGCGAATCTCATTCTTTCGGTTGATGAAGCCTACCATATAGTAACATACTGTTCAGTTTGTATATATAATTTACGACTTAAACGAACCTGGCGATATAACAGTAATCCTGATTGCTTGCGGGAAAGGATATTTTTGGCGAACTGGGCGAGGTAATTACAGGGAGGAAGAAAGCCAGGATAAAGGATTCAGACATTACGGTTTTTGATTCGACAGGGCTGGCGATACAGGACGTTGCGACTGCGGATATGGTGTACCAGAAGGCGTTGAAAGCGAATATGGGGATTAAGTTGCAGCCGTTCTAATCTGAGAGTTTTTGCAACGGAACGAGGATAAAAGAAGTTGACTGAAGGTGAATTTGGGCAAAGCGTAGCGATGCCTTTATCGTCTGTTAGGTGAAGTTGCCTGAAACCCCACCACTTAGATGGTTTTATAATAAAGAATTTCTGCTATTTTGGTAGTGGCTTTAAGAACTTCAATTGCAATTTTATCTGTTTTCATGTTAGAAATTATTTTGTGTTCTTGTAACTTGTCTTTTGCACCAATAACACTTGTATCTTCTTCCCTATCTCTAACAAAATTTACCATCCACACAATATCTCCATGGATAAATTTATCCAAAATCTTCATACCACTTTGATCCTCGAACTTAAATTCTTGAAATATCTCTTCAATTTTTTGCTTTTCGATAATTCCTTCTTGGTCTGCTTCTTTAATTAATTTAAAGAGCATTTTACCGTTTAATTCTTTCAATTTGTTCCATGTTGTTTCAGGTAATTCGGTGACATTTGTGGTTTCTTTTTTTGCCAGTTCTTCTGCTAATCTTTCTCTCAATCCTGATTCAATTGCAGTTCTGCATAAACTAATCGACCCTGCAGGAATTCCCGCTCTGAAGCACATACTAGCAAATGTCAAATATTTGAAGATGCTCTTTTCGTGCCAAATTCTTTCGAATTCTATGCTTCCTATGCTATCTCTGTTCTTCAACAACTCATCGCTAACATTTTTGGCCGCAAGTTCTCGAATGATTTGTTGGTCATGAAGAGTAGCATAATTGTTCCTTAACATTCTGTCTATCCACTCAAGATCATTGTCTTTGGGTGTAAATCCATAATGATATTTTACTATATTCTTTATCCGCCTTTTCATTTCATCGGAGATTTGAGGTATTCTTGTTTCGTTCATATTCATTTAGACTCTGATTCCTATGATAGTGAAAACCTTTGAGAAGGGCTGATTGCAGTTGCAACTATATAACTCGTTCATATCCGAACTCGATTCGCATCAATTTGCTCACTTCCACTAAAAATTCATACACGATTGCATTTTTCACGTTGAACCAAAACCTTTAATCTGCAATAACAACACTAACCGATTAGGAGTAAAAATCATGGCAGTAAAGAAATACGAAGCAGTAGTGACCATCGAAATAGATGAAGACAAATGCAACGGAGCAGGGGAGTGCGTCCAGGTCTGCCCTACCAATGTTTTTGAGATAACAGAGGGAAAATCACACGCCACCCGCGTGGAGGACTGCATCGAATGCTGCGCGTGCGTGGATGCATGCCCGACAAAAGCAATCAAACACAGCTCGTGTTAGCGCCCGACTCTCAGCCTGAAGGCTAATTTTTCCGGGAGATTTGCCGCAAGCATATCTTCAATTACTTTTTCGATATCATAACTTACTCTTTTGAGTTCGACTTTCCCGGAGGATGTATCAAGAACTGCGAATCCCGCATCAGGGTTCCCGTCCCTGGGCTGACCAACCGAACCCGGATTAACGATAATGCCTTCAGGATATTCTTTCTTGAACTGTATATGTGTATGACCCAGAACCAGAACATCACCTTCTACCGCATGGAGAAAATCTGGCAATGCATCATCTGGATAAACATACTCGTCAATATCGTAAGGGCTTCCGTGAGCCATCACTATCCTTTTTGCATCTTCGACGATTGATTCGATATTTTTAAGTCCCAGAATATAATCCACATTATCAGGAGATATGGCATTTCTTGTCCACTCAAGAGCAGCCGCAGCGTATGGGTTGAATCCGGAAGTATCTCCTGAAATCAAAGCCCTGTCATGGTTTCCAAGGATGGAAGTTATCCTGTTCTTTCTGAACAATCCAATTGTCTCATCCGGATATGGGTTATAACCAACAATGTCGCCTGCATGCAATATTTTCTCAACGCCCAGCCCATCGAAAACTGAAAGCACCTCTTTTAATGCAACCGCATTGGAATGAACATCTGCAATCAGACCGATTAACATACGAATAGATATACAATGATTTCCCAAATAGTTGTTTGATGAAAAAAGTAAGGGCTTCCATGGGAACCCTGGGAGTTCTCGGGCTTGAACTTATAGAGATGGATACCCCTCCCACGACTGCCTATCTTCAGATTTACACCGAAAAACGCTGCTCTGCAAACTGCCTTTTCTGCGCACAGGCATCGGGCTCGAGCGCTGAGCTAACCCGTATCGCAAGGGGCATGTATATGCCTGCCGAGCTTGAGCTGGTTGTCAGGCGGCTTAAGATGGCTTACGAGCGGGGTTATCTTGCCCGCGCCTGCATACAGACTGCGCTTTATGATAACTGGTGGCAGGATACAGTATATTTAATCAGAAGGCTCCGTGAAGAAAGTCCAATCCCGATTTCGCTTTCGGTTTTCCCGCTGAGTAACGCGCGGTATGAAGAATTACAAAAAATGGGCGTGAATGAGCTTACGATACCGCTTGATGCCTGCACCCCCGGGTTATTTGAAAGAATAAAAGGAAAAGGCGCCGGCGGACCGTATTCCTGGGATACGCATATGGAGGGGATAAGAAGGGCAGCCCGCATATTTGAAAAAGTTGGGACGCATCTAATGCTCGGTCTCGGGGAGAGCGATGAGGATGCTGTCAGGATTATTTCGGAATTATGGAAGAATAATGTAAATCCGGCGCTTTTTTCATATACATATATTCCGGGAGCGCAGCACATTATCCTGGAAAAAAATCAGGACGGAATAATCAAACACTACCGTACTGTGCAGCTTGCGCGGCACTTGATTGTGCAGGGGATGGCATCTTTTTCTGATATGCGATTCGAAAATGGTATTCTTTGCGATTTTGGGGTGAAAAGCGACCTGCTCCTTTCGGTTATTGAGGAAGGAGAGGCTTTCCAGACCTCAGGATGCCCTGACTGCAACCGCCCGATGGCAAACGAAAACTTTTCAAAAATATACAACTTCCCACGAAAACTGAATGATGAAGAAATAGAAGGTATCAAGAAAGATCTGGGATTAAAACCACAATCTTAATTTACTATCCAAACAAAATTACATTAATCGGGAGAGGAAAACAATGGAAATTACAGAAAAAATTTTCGAATTTGCAGATGAAATCGGTCCTGAAAAGATTGTACATATATATGAGCCGAGAACGAAATTGAAAGCCATCGTCGTTGTTGATAACGTGGCTGCAGGTCCCGCTATCGGAGGGGTGCGAATGGCGCCTGACGTGACCACGACCGAGGTTCGAAGGCTCGCCCGCGCCATGACTTATAAAAACGTTATGGCAGGTTTGCCTCACGGCGGAGGGAAATCAGGGATTATAGCCGACCCAAAAACAGTAAACAAGGAACATATAATCAGAACCTTTGCCAGGGCAATAAAAAGCCTTGAGGAATACATCCCCGGACCCGATATGGGCACTGACGAAGCCAGCATGGCATATATCTATGACGAGATTGCGCGCGCAGTCGGGCTCCCCAGAGAGCTTGGCGGGATACCGCTTGACGAAATCGGCGCAACAGGATACGGCGTGGCTGAATGTACCGATGTGGCAAAAGACTATATCAATCTTGACCTGAACGGGGCACGCCTCACTATTGAAGGGTTCGGGAATGTGGGAAAACCTGCAGCGCGTTATCTTGCCGGGAAAGGGGTGATACTGGTCGGGGCGAGCGATTCAAAAGGAACGATTTACAACCCTAAAGGATTAAAGATCGAGGAATTGATACGAATAAAAGACACCACAGGCTCGGTGATGAATTATAAAGACGGCGAAGTTTTGAAAACCTCTGACCTGCTGATGATAAGCACTGATATTTTCGTTCCTGCAGCGCGTCCCGATGTGATTACTGAAGCCAACTCAGACGTACTGGATGCAAAACTGGTAATCGAAGGGGCAAATATCCCTATCACCGAAAATGCCGAGAAGATGCTCCATGACAGGGGAATCCTTGTTATTCCTGATTTTGTGGCTAACGCAGGCGGGGTGATAACAGCGTCAGTTGAGTACCACGGCGGAACCGAGACGCAGGCATTTGAACGCATTAAAAGCACCATTCCAAGGAATACGAAAGAGATTCTTGATAAAGTGTACAGCGAGAAAACATATCCCAGGGATGCTGCTCTGGGCATCGCAAAGCAAAGAGTACTGCGAGCCATGAAATACAGGGAATGGATGTAGAAAATGCTCTCTTCGATATTCGAGCCGGCTTCCATAGCTGTTGTTGGAGCTTCGAACAATGAGGCAAAGTGGGGAGGGCGGATATTTAAAAACATATTGAGCGGCTTTAAGGGAGCAGTATATCCTGTGAATCCCAAAGAAAAGGAAGTGCAGGGTGTGGTTTCGTATCCTTCTGTACTGGATATTCCTGATAAAGTGGAGATGGTAGTGATAGCAATACCTGCTCAATTTGTTCTTTCTGTGGCTGAAGAGTGCGGGAAAAAGGGCGTAAAGGGGCTTATAGTGGTAAGCGCAGGATTCAGCGAGACCGGGAATGCAGGTGCAGATCTTGAGCAAAAGCTGGTATCCATAGTGGAAAAATACAGGATGCGCATGATCGGCCCGAACACCCTTGGTATTGTCAATGAACCCGTGAGCCTGAATGCCAGCGTTATAGGGAGGCTTCCAAACAAAGGCCCGATATCGTTCATCACGCAGAGTGGTACTCTTGGTCTTGCTATTGCTGAGTGGACTATCGATATGGGGCTTGGACTCTGTAAAATAATCAGTACGGGGAACAAGGCAAATGTCGACGACATTGACCTGTTAGAGTACTTAAATAACGACCAATCGACCGGGGTTATAGCGATGTATGCTGAAGGGATAAAGCGCGGAAGGAAGTTTCTGGAAGCTGCCCGCTGCATAAAAAAACCCATAATCGCAATAAAAACAGGCAGGTCAGAAAGAGGCGCCAGGGCTGTATTTTCTCATACAGGCTCGATAGCAGGCTCGGATGAGATTTACTCAGCCGCATTTCGGCAGGCTGGAATACTGCGTGTTGATACCATAGATGAGGTTTTCGATGCCGCGCTTGCATTCTCATGCCAGCCGCTTCCGAAGGGAAATAATGTCGCAATCATTTCAAACGGCGGGGGAGCATCCATTGTGGCAACCGATGCGTGTGAGAAGCTCGGCATCAATATCGCCGACCTGACCGAAGAAACAAGGGAGAAAATAAAAAATGCCATTCCCGAATTCGCATCCAGTTCGAACCCGATAGATACCGCAGGTACGTCTTCTTATCAGGTTTATCTTGATGTGATACAGGCAGTTCTTCTTGATCCCAATGTGGATGCAGTCATTGTCATCTACGTGCATACCCTCATGTCAAACGCGATACCGCCTGCCGAGGCTGTGGTGGAGATGAAAGGCAAAAACAAGAAGCCGATAATTGCGTGCTGGATGGGGGGAAAAGGGGCAGAAGAAGGAATAGATCTACTAAAAAGCGGCTGCCTGCCCAACTACTCAGTGCCGGAACGGGCTGTGAAAGCACTGGCTGCGCTTATCAGGCACAGGGAATTTCTTGAAACAGTAAAAACCAGAGGAGGAGCGCATGAGTAAGATACTCACCGAGCATGAGACAAAAAATCTTCTGGCAAAATATGGGATTCCTGTGATGAAAGAGAGCATTGCCACAAGCACTGATGAAGCCCTTGCAATCGCATTACACATAGGAACTCCTGTTGCCATGAAAATTTCTTCGCCCGACATCCCGCATAAGAGCGATGTGGGCGGCGTTGCGTTGAATGTGAGGAGGGAGGACGTGCCAACAACTTACAACGAGATAATGTCGCGGATTAAGAAAGCTGCTCCTGGAGCGCATATCGAAGGCATCCTCGTGCAGCAGATGGCGTCGCCCGGACAGGAGGTAATTGTCGGTCTCAAGAAGGATGCGCAGTTCGGTCATGCTATAATGTTCGGGCTCGGGGGGATTTTTGTGGAGGTCTATAAGGATGTTTCATTCAGGGTCACGCCTATCGATAAAAGCGATGCGCTTGAAATGATTTCAGAGATTAAGGGCTACCCGATACTTAAAGGAATCCGGGGGAAGAAGCCTGTGGATATAGAGGCTATCGCCGGTGTGCTGGTTTCTGTCTCGGATTTGGCTGAAAAGGAGAATATCATCGAGCTTGATGTTAACCCGCTGATTGTGAACGAGAGCGGCGCAATTGCTGTGGATGCGAGGGCGATGGTGGAGTGATTAAATGGTAGAAGTCTATGGATATCTCTTGAGCGATGATGAACGTAAGTCTATTCGTGTCAATCCTAACGCACCCGCAAATGTATTTGTGCACACGGACGAAAAATATGCTTATAACGAAAAAGCTAAAAAAATTGCTATGCTATTGATTTTAAGCGATTTAGTACAAAGAGTTGATTTTGATATTAATGAAAGACGGTTATTTGAAGATTTGGGAAGAACAATATATGAAAATATTGGAATAAAAACTGGAGACATGAAAGTGTTTGGAAAACTAGTCTTACTTGAACAAGCAACAATTGCAATTGTTTCTAACTGGGAATCATACTTTTCAAGCATACTTAAAAAAATATTTGATGACGACGAATTTATAAAACGGGGTTTAGATCAAAAAGAAAAGTTTAAAAAGTTCCTTAATGATTTTAGATTATTCTCTGATTTTCAGCAAATTATAACCCTTAATAAAAATAAATTCGAAGATTTGCATTTTGGTACATATATAATCGAAAATAAAAAAATCAGCTTCCAAGAGTTACAGAAAACCAAAAATCTGTTAAAATTGCTATTCGATATTGATATTGTTAATTTATCGACAGATTGGAATGAAATCGATAAGCTTTTTGAAGCTCGACATATTTTAGTACATAGTCCTTCGGATACTATAGTAAACAATCAAAAATTCAGATCGGAGACCAATGGGGGTAAAAATCGAGTGTCAGATATTTACACCAAAACAAAAGTTGAAACAGTTATGAGAGATATAGCAAGTATGATAGAGAAAATAGACATGGAGTTATTTGGTAAATACGACACCGAGTATATGGCTAACGATAGTGAACTAATATCATAACCTTTATCAAGTAGAAAGTAGAATGTAGAATTATGTCATCCACCTCCAGCGTCAAAATAAGCTCCGATGCAAAGCAACTCCTCGACACGCTCCATCAAAAACTGCGCGCCATGGGCATGAAAGTCACGGAGCAGAAGATTCTGGACACCCTGATAGAATACACCGACTTAACCCAAATCAAAAAATTTCTCCAGAAAGAGGAAAACGTAGCCCTTGCCATGCTCCAAAAACCTGTTAACTGGGGCGTTGAAGATTCTTCTGAGAACATTGATAAATACGTATATGGTGAAATCCATGAGCCTTCTACTCGATACCTCAGCGCTCGTCGCCGCAAGAAACGTTAAAGACAGAAACCACAATAAAGCTCTGGAAGTAATGATGCCTGCGCTTCAGGGCGATTATGGCAAGCTATTTGTCACCGACTATATCTTCGACGAGGCATTAACCCTCGCTTATGTCAGGACAGGCAGCAAGAAATTCGCTTACGACATAGGGAAATTTGCAAAGGCAAAACCTATAAATTTTCGCTTCATAGAGCCGATAGATTTTGACAAGGCATGGGAACTTTACCTTCAATACGAAGATAAGCACTTGAGCTTCACAGATTGCACAAACATTGCTCTCATGGAGAGACTTAAAATTGATATTATTTTCACTTTTGACATGGAATTTAAAGGATTGGTAAATTTAATAGCTTTATGAAATAGCTATTTCATCCCTTTCCTCTGTACTTCCTGATCTCCTCGATTATCTTCTTGTCCACAACCCCCGGCTCAGTCATCTTCCTTGCATCAAGTATCTCATTTAGATATTTCTCAGGGATAATATCCTTTTCAATAAGCACCTGCCTCAGCGACTTATTCTCGGAAAGCGCGGTTTTAACAAGTTCTGCGACTGCATCGTAGCCAATATAAGGATTTAGCACAGTTGCCAGAGCATGACTGTTCTCAAGAAGCTCGCCGCACCTTTTCTCATCCACTATCATGCCTGAAACGCAGAACTCACGGAGCATCCTGATGGTGTTCGTCAAAAGTTCAATGCTCCACAATAGATCAAATGCAATAAGTGGTGTCATCACGTTGAGTTCCATTTGCCCCGCCTCTGCTGCCAGTGCCACTGCATGGTCATTGCCCATGACCTGGAAACATACCATGTTCACAGCTTCAGGAATAGAGGGATTGACCTTCCCAGGCATTATGGAAGAGCCCGGCTCAACCTCAGGCAGGATTATCTCAGCAACGCCAGTTTTCGGTCCTGAATTCAGGAGGCGCAAATCGTTTGAAATCTTGTTGAGTTCAATTGCCAGAGTCCGCAGCGCGCTGGATACGTCCACAAAACCTGCCATGCTCCATGACAGCATGATACTGTTGCCCTGATAAAACTCAAAACCTGTAAGTTTGCTTAGTTCTGAAATAATCGTCTTTTTGAAATCCGGATGCGTATTGATGCCTGTGCCGACTGCTGTCCCGCCGATTCCCAGTTCAAACATGCTGTTTTCCGAAGCAGCAAGTCTCACGATACACTTCTCAAGCGATGCCGCATATCCACCAAACACCTGACCGTACCTTATGGGCACGGCATCTTCAAGATGAGTCCTTCCCACCTTGATTACAGGATCATATTCTTTTGCCTTTGCACGAAATGCTGATATTATTTCTTCCAGTTCACTGATAAGAGGCGACAGGGTAAGAAGCACGCCCAGTCGTATTGCTGTGGGTATTACATCGTTGGAGGACTGCGCTATGTTTACATGGTTGTTGGGATGAACGAGGTGATAATCGCCAGTTTTTCCTCCTAATTTCTTGACTGCGATATTGGCAATGACCTCATTGGTGTTCATGTTAAATGGCGTGCCAGCGCCTGCCTGGAAGACGTCGAGTATGAATTGCTCCATGTGTTTGCCTTCAATAACCTCATCCGCTGCCTGAATAATCGCATCTCCGATTTTTTTATCGAGGATGCCGAGCTTCATATTCGTTGTGGCGGCTGCCTTTTTGATGAACGCGATAGATTTAATGAACTCAGGCTTTGCACGAAGCCCGCTTATCCTGAAGTTATTAGAAGCTCGTGTGGTAAAAGCGCCGTATAAAGCATTCTCAGGAACTTCGATTTCGCCAAGGCTGTCTTTTTCGACTCTGGTCATTAAACACCCTCTATTATTAGCTCTATATTAATCGGATGTTTTAAAATCTTTTGGGAATAGTAGTTTGCTTATTCCGATGCTTTGGCGCTTGTCACAACTAATTCCAGTGACTTACCCCTTTATCCTCTTCAGCCTGAAGGTATTCTCCCGCTCCATCTCCTCAAGTCTGAGCACGATAAAATCCTTAGCTTCAGAGAGCTCGGGTATCACCTTGAACTCAAGGGCGTTCACCCTTCGCTTTGTTTTTTCGATATCCTCAAGCAGCTTCTTCATCGTGGTCTCAATCTCAGCAGCCAGGATGATTTTCTCAACCAGGATTTCGTAGGTGTCAACTGCTTCATCTATGCGTGAAGAAGTGCCGATGATGCCGTA
>JAPZAS010000009.1 GCA_027460525.1 Candidatus Methanoperedens sp. | reverse complement strand
TTATTGAAGGGTAATTCTTGTTATTAAATTTTTGGTTGAACTCTTTCCTGTTTTTAAATTCCTAACATGCGCCTGAAAAGAAAAACAGAATTTCAGAAAACCGATAGAACAGGAAACCCCTGAGCATCCGGGCCCGGGATGCCTCGTTTTTCAAAACGAGGTTCATGACTGCCCTCTACGGGTTGCAATACTAACCACGTTTTAAAAGACCGGCTCAATGATACTAATAAAGACGGCTTTCTATTAAAGAGACTTACGCAGTCAGTGGAACCGTTATATGCAGCGCATCATAATCAACAACAGGCACTTTCTTGACGTGATTTTTCCCTTCTTTAAGCTCAAGGAGACCTATGCCTTCAAGGAAAGTAAGGTCATTATATACATTCGATTCCTTGCGCTTCAGCATCCTTGCCAGTTCGCTTATGGATTCCGGAGTTTTTTCCCTGATTTTCGAAAGTAAGCGCAGGCGCTCGCGGGTCAGTATCTTTCCAATATCCTCCGCTGTGCGTGCCACTATCTTATGTGGCTCTGGCTCATGTATCTCGCCGCGCCTGACCCTTTCAAATAGCTGGTCGAGGTGCTCCCCGTATTCTTCATCACTCATAACTACAATTTCAACGTCTTTTAATTTCATCGATTTTCCTCCGATTTTCTTCTATTGCTCCCTTCTCTCTATGGGCACATATCTGCATCCTTCGCTCCCGCAGTATTTCCCGACATAATCAGCTTCCGGTCTATAGATAACGGCTTTTGGCTGCGCTTCGGCAAATTTTTCCTCTATAATATGAGCGCACCAGCCTCCGATTCTTGAAACTGCAAAAACCGCAGTAAAGAGGTCAGGATCAATTCCCATCACGCAGTAGACTGAAGGGCTGTAGAAATCCACATTGGGGTATATGTCCTTACCTTTGCGCTTTTTAAACTCTACCCTGGCTGCGCTGTCAATTTTGCGGGAGAGCTCAAACCATTTTATATTTCCTGTTCTCTCTGCCAGTTTTTCTGAAATACCCAGGAGTATCCTGGCACGGGGGTCCATGGTTTTATAGACCGCATGACCCATACCCATAATCCGCTCTTTGGCGTCTAATTTTGCATTTACCCATTTCTCCACCCTCTCAATAGTATCAATCTCAAAAAGCATTTTCATTACCTCGGTATTGGCGCCGCCGTGGAGTTCGCCAGAGAGTGCACCCAGCGCAGCGCCCGCGCATGCATACATATGGGCTCTGGTTGATGCCACCACTCTCGCGGCAAAGGTGGAGGCATTGAAGCTGTGCTCTGCATGAAGAACAAGGCAGGTATCAAAATCCTTTGCTGTCTGTGCATCAGGCACATCTCCGTTGAGCATATACAGGAAGTTTGCCGCATGTCCGAGTTTTCCATCCGGTTTCTTAATATCAAGATTCTTTCTGATCCTGTCCCAGTAAGCAACCAGAGTCGCCATTTTGGCAATAAGTCTTATTGATGCATTTATGCTGGAAACTTTTGTCCCGGCTCTTGCATCATCATCAAAATCCACAAGCATCGGTATTACGGATTGAAGTACATCCATGGTGTTTGCTGTTTTTTTCCTCTTCTTAAGATGCCTGATGATGCCCGCAGGAAGCTGCCTCTCTGAGACAAGAGTTTCCTTGAATATTTCCAGCTCTTTCCTGGTTGGAAGTGCCTCGTAGAGCAGCAAATAAACGGTTTCTTCAAAAGTTGAATATTGGGCTAACTCCTGTATGTCGTATCCCCGATATATCAGTTTGCCATTTTCGCCATCTACGGCACATATTTTTGTATCGGCTACCGGGATTCCCCGCAATCCTATGTCTTTTGTTTCCTGCATGATTAGTTCCTAACCCTGATTTTAATAGTATTCGGCAGCTATTAAACTTTTGCGCCCAAAACCGAAACGGGACTGTAAAAAAGTTTGGTGTTGAGCAAATCCTTTGCGTACTTTGCGCCTCTGCGGTGAAAAATCCTGCACCGCAAAGCACTCAAAGAGCGCAAAGTTACTTATGCGAGATTTAACACCAAAACCGAAAAGCTATTTAATTGGAGCGATTATAGTTCATGTTAAACCAGAGGTTAGAGCATGGCAGGGAAAACCCTCTCAGAGAAGATAATCGCAGAGCACTGCGGCAGAGACGTACGAGCAGGGGAGGTTGTGGTTGTTGATGTGGATTTGAGTTATGTGCAGGATGGTACTGGTCCTCTCACGGTACGCAGGATGATAGAGATGGGACTGGAAAGAGCCTACGCTCCGGAGAAGACTATATTTTTCCTTGACCATGCCTCTCCCAGCCCGAGGATGGAGTTAAGCAACGATCATGAGTTTTTAAGGGAGTTCGCAAGGAAAACGGGCATACTATTATCCGATGTTGGAAACGGCATATCCCATCACAATGTTTTGGAAAAATACGCCTGCCCAGGCGATATTATAGTCGGGGCTGACTCGCATACCTGTACCGGCGGCGCCTTAGGCGCATTTGCCACGGGAATGGGAAGTACAGATGTGGCGGCGGCAATAGCACTCGGAAAGACATGGATGAAGGTGCCTGAGACGTATCTTGTGGAGGTGAACGGCAAACTTCCAAAAGGGGTTTTTTCAAAGGACATAATTCTTCATCTGATAGGCGAAATCACAAGCAACGGCGCCACCTATAAAGCTCTTGAGTTTACAGGCGACACGATCGCGGGATTAAGTACGGCAGCGCGGAGCACGATAGCCAACATGGCTGTGGAAGCGGGAGCGAAGGCGGGCTTATTCCCTCCAGATAGCGAGACAAGGAATTTCCTGAGGGAAATGGGCAGGGAAGAAAAATTCCGGGAATTGAAGTCTGATGAGGATGCTGATTTTGAAAGGAAAATAGAGATTAACGCAGAGGAGCTTGAGCCTGTAATTGCCTGTCCGCATCTTGTGGATAATACTAAACCAATAAGCCAACTCAAGGGAGTTAAGGTCAACGAGGTTTTTATAGGTACTTCCTGTAATGGACGTCTTGAAGACCTCCATATTGCAGCTTCTATACTGAAGGGTGAAAAGATTCACCCGAATACCCGGGTTGTTGTGACTCCTGCTTCGCGCAGGGTATATCTGGAAGCTTTACACGACGGTACCATAGAAATTTTTGTAGAAGCAGGCGCCGTGGTAACCTCACCGGGCTGCGGGGCGTGCGACGGTGTGCATCTCGGCATTCTGGGAGACGGCGACGTATGCCTTGCCACCCAGCCGCGGAATTTTAAAGGAAGGATGGGCAGCCCGAATGCTTTTATTTATTTAGGCTCGCCTGCAGTTGCGGCTGCGACTGCCCTGAAGGGTGAAATCGCTGACCCAAGGGAGGTGATGTGATGGGAAAGGCATGGAAGTTCGGGGATAGCATCAGCACCGACCTTATTGCGCCCGGAAGGTATTTTCATCTGCGCTCGAATCTTCCTGAGCTTGCAAAACATGTACTGGAAGGAGCTCGACCTGATTTTGCTGCACAGGTACGCAGCGGGGACTTTGTCGTGGCAGGAGAAAATTTCGGTCTGGGCTCAAGCAGGGAACATGCTCCTACCATAATAAAAATGGCAGGCGCAAAGGCTGTGCTTGCCAAGAGCTTTGCGAGGATATTCTACAGGAACTGCATCAATATAGGGCTTCCCGCCATAACCTGCAACACGGATGAGATAGACGAGGGGGATGAACTTCTGCTTGATATGGAAAAAGGCGTCATAAAGAATAAAACCAGAGGAACAGAAATCGCCTTTCCACCCCTCCCACCTTTCATGAACAGGATACTGCAGGAAGGAGGGCTTGCGGCTTATATAAAAGCGCATAAAAGCCTTGAGATTTGACATATATAACGACAGAATGCTCAACTAACAAGAATAGTCTCATTGATGTCTTTAAGATTATTGCATGAAGTCATTATCATTGCAATCCTTACATCAGTCTTGATATACTCCAGAATCCTCTTAACTCCCTCGACCCCACTTGAAACCGCCTCCCTTGCCAGCGGTCTTCCCACGAGGACAAAATCAGCTCCCAGAGCTAACATTTTAACAACATCAAATCCTGTTCTTATCCCGCCGTCTGCTGTTATCACAATTTCCTTACCTTTTTTAGCCTCTCGCACGGCTTTTACAATTTCAGGAAGAACGTCCGCGACCCCTGGACCTGAATCCAGTACCCTTCCCCCGTGATTTGAAATGCCTATCACGTCTGCCCCGGCATCCACTGCCGCCAGTGCATCCTCCTCGCACATTATCCCCTTAATAATGAAAGGAAGCTTTGTTGATTTTTTGAGTTCCCTCAGTTCATCGACCGTTTTCCTGAAAACAGGCTTCCCCGCCAGAGTGAAATTTACAGAGCCTGCCCCATCTATATCTATGCCAACAGCTATTGCTTTTTCTTTTCCGGATTGCCTTATTAAGTCCAAGAGAACATCCTGCGACTGAGGCTTGAAAATGTTCACCCCGTGACCTTTAACCTTTTTGAGAGCAGCTATCGCAGGATGCGTCACCTCATAGTCCCGAGATGTATTTCCTGTAAACCCGATAGTACCGGCAACTTTACACCCTGCCAGGATATTATAAGCAAAATCCTCCTCGGTTATGTTGCTTACGTAACTCAGACCGCTCATCGGAGCCCCGAGCACGGGCATGCTGATCTTTTTCCCAAGAAACGTGGTTTCAATAACAGGCTCTCCATGCTGTGTAATCAGCCTATTTTTAAGCCTGTATTTTGAGAGAGCTTTAAGGTTGTTAAGATAGGTGAGACCCTGACCTATACCCCGCAAGCCCAGCGGTACTCCATATTCCTGCCTTAATTCCGGTGCGGTTTCTGGATTATCCACCCCGACTAAAATACTTCTTATCTGCTCCTTTTTCCCGGTGAAATCAGTATAAGCCTTTGCTTTCTGCCAGTATTCCTCTTCTGAGATCTGAACAAGCCTGTCCCTGGTTGCTCCGCAAACAGGGCATCGCCAGGAATCAGGAAACTCGGAAACCGCTGTTGCAGGGCTTATTCCTGTTAGAGGGTCGCCTTTCTCCTCATCATAAACATAGATGTTGCAGACCGCGCATAGCCATTTAACCAAATTATATTCCAGCCTGCTCTTTACCAGTACCCTTCAGGCAGTAATAGTCCCATCGAAGAGCCAGTTTATTCTGGACAGGACAGCCAGGGCAGAGACAGCCCTTCTCTTTTTTTATTATCTTGCTTTTTCCGGTTGCACAGAATAATAATCTCTTTTCTCCTGTTCCGGCATACGTCGGGCATCCGCCGCAGATGCACATCTTGGTGAATTCAGCCAATTTTGCATCCATCTCTTTGGGAGACATCTTCCCCATGGCTGCCATATTCTGTTCAAAAGTCGTTTTTTGAGTTTCTTTTACCATATTTTCCCCCTTTACTTACCATACCGACTATTCTAATTAATTGTATTTAACGATTTTCCATATAAAACTATAACCAGTATTTTATTAATATTGAATCAACATACAGGAAAAACATATATCGCATAGGAAAAATAATACAGAATATAAGAGCGATTGGAGTGCGTAAAAAAAGGGTTTGTATCGTCTCCAGTGAGTTCTTTGGAGGAGATTATGAATACATGCAAAATAAGTTTAGTGAATAAATCTATGATGGGTCTTTTGATATGGCTCGTTTTAATTACTGGATTGGTGGCTGCCCAGACATCTTCTGGCGCAGGCAGATTAACGCTCACCCTGCAGCCCGGTCTGGACGGAAACGGGAGCATCAAGGCAACTTCCATCGCGAAGGCTGAATTGTCCAATCCTGATGGCACATTAGTCAGGACAGCGACAATAATTGGAGGCAAAGCCCAGTTCGATCTGAGCGGCGTGGCACCAGGAGACTACTTCATCCGTGTGAATGACCTCGCAGACGACCTTGTGCCCACGCGTATTGACGACCCGAGTACCGCTATCAGCCAGTCCGTGGGGCAGAAGTTGCGGGTGTCGGAGATAGACAACAACCTTTCCGATCCTACCTACAAGATCATGACGTTCTCCAGAGGGCAGGGAGCACCCCCGGTCGTGGGGTATTCCGATGGCGCCACTCTTACCCCAGAGCGGTATGCCTATGTCATACTTTCCCTCAAGACAAGCCCCCAGAAACTCGAATTTCGTATACTGGGCTCAGCAGCGCAAATAAATAGTTATACGCCGACCATGCCCAATCATCCGAGCACTTTGAATCCTCCGTTCTCGACATGGATGATGGGCGAAAGCAACCACGCCTCTAATTACAATGGGACCGACAGTAATTGCAACACATGCCACGTCAACCTGGACACCAAGCCTGCGACCTTCTCTGATGTTTCGATCACTAACGGCTGGTGCTTCAGGTGCCACTATGGTAAAGGAGGCTTGTACAGGTTTATAGATACAACCGTGATCTCAACACCAGTGCCTACAACCGTAATACCCACACCGATAGCAACGACTGTGGTACCGACCGCGACGCCAGGAACGCCTGCGTTCGAAGCATTTTTAGCAATTTCAGCGCTGCTGGTTGCGATACTGGTTAGAAGAAGGTAACACCAGTGTCTATTTTTTTCCTTTTTTGCTCTCAAGGATGCGTTTCTTGATTTCGAAAATCTCTTTGGTGACAGGAATCTCCTTGGGGCATACTTTCGTGCACCGCCACCTGGTCTGGCAGCCCCATGCCCCATCCTTCTGGTCAAGCAGTGCGATTCTCTCCAGAGTTCCCTCATCCCTTGAATCGAAAAGATATCGAAATGCTCTTACAAGGGCAGCAGGACCAATGTAAGCTTGCGTGGCTTTATCCTGATTGACCGGGCAGGAGGCGGTGCAGCAGGCGCAGAGGATGCAGCGGATCGCCTCCTCTAATATCCTGTGCTCCTCATGGGTCTGGCGCTGCTCTTTGTCGGGTGAAGGAGCTTTTTTGATGAGATAGGGTTTGACAGAATTGTATTTCTCAAAAAAAGGCTCAAGGTCCACAATCAGGTCCTTGACCACCCTGAAAACCGCCAGGGGCTCGATGAGAATCTCCTCGTTCTCCTTGAAATCCTTGACCAGCTTCTGGCAGGCAAGCGCGCTTATCCCATTAATTCTCATCCCGTCCGAGCCGCACACGCCATGACCGCAGGACATCCGGAAAGAGAGTGTGGAGTCGTGTTCCCAGCGAATCCTGTTCAGGCAATCCAGAATTCGCTCCTTCGGGTCTGCCTCGATTTCGAAAGTCTGGTAGTAAGGCTTTGCATCTTTCTTCGGATCGTAGCGGAAAATCCTCAATTTCAGCATCATCAATACACCCTCGCTTCTGGCTGGAATCGTGTGATATTCACGGGCTTATACCTCACCTCTTTTCCTTCTTGGGTCTGGAAAACGAGGGTATGTTTGAGGTGGTTCTTATCATCCCTTGCCGGGAAATCCTCACGGAAATGGGCTCCACGGCTTTCCTTCCTGTGGAGTGCGCTCAAACATATCACCTCGCAGAGGTTAAGTTGATGCCAAAGTTCAATCGCTTCCATCAATTCGAAGTTAAAATTCCTACCCTTATCCTCAAGCTCGATATCCATGTATCGCTCTTTCAGGGAACGAATTTCCAGAAGCCCTTTCCCAAGCCCCTTCTCATTCCTGAAAACCGAACAATTCTCCATCATCAGGGACTGCATACGTTGCCTGATCCCGCCGATTTTTTCCCTGCCATTGCGGTTTAAAAGTTTTGCAATTCTTTCCTCTTCGATTCTCAATGGCTCAACTGAAGGAGGGTGATGTTCATATTTTGAAATCTCTTCCTTCATTGCTATTCCACTCCTCCTTCCGAACACAAGTACATCGAGGAGGGAATTGCAGCCCAGGCGATTTGCGCCGTGCACGGATACGCATGCACATTCCCCGGCGGCATACAATCCAGGGGCTACCTGACCGTTTTCATCAGCCAGTACCCTTCCGTCCATATCCGTGGGTATCCCTCCCATGATGTAATGGCATGTGGGCGCCACAGGAATGGGCTGCTGCACAGGGTCGATGCCAAGGTATATCCTCACAAACGATGCAATCTCCCACAGCCTCTCCCGGATTTTCTCCTCTCCAAGATGCGTGAGGTCAAGATGCACGTATCCCCCTTCAAAACCCCTGCCTTCCTCTACCTCGGTGAGAATCGCACGCGAGACAACATCCCTGGCTGCCAGATCTTTTACCGTGGGTGCGTACCTTACCATGAATGGCTCACCAATGCTGTTCCTTAAAATCCCCCCCTCCCCCCGTGCAGCTTCGCTCACAAGAATACCCAGAGGATAGAGCCCTGTGGGATGAAACTGGACAAACTCCATGTCCTGGAGAGGGATCCCGGATTGACATGCAAGATTTAACCCGTCCCCTGTGGAGGCAAAGCCATTGGATGTGGTTTTGTAGATTCTTCCGCACCCTCCGGTGGCGAGAAGAACAGCCTTGGCTGGCAGCAGATTGACTTCCCCTGTGGCAAGGTCGTATGTCACAACGCCAGCGCACCTTCCTTCTTCAAGGACAAGAGAAAGAACATAGTGCTCCGGGTAGAATTTCACATTGTGGCGGAGGCACTGGTCATACAGGGTATCAAGCACCACCCTTCCTGTTCTGTCTGCTGCGTAACAGGCTCTCTTCACTGGTTTTTTACCATAATCCCGCGTATGACCGCCAAAGTTGCGCTGCGCTATCTTCCCTTCGGCATTGCGGTTGAACGGCACGCCCATGTGCTCCAGTTCATAGATTACACGGGGAGCATCCCTCACCATGACCTCAACGGCATCCTGGTCTGCAAGGTAATCGCTTCCCTTGACAGTATCGAACATATGCCAGTCCCAGTGATCCTCTTCCTCATTGCCGATGGATGCCGTAATACCTCCCTGTGCTGCGCCTGAATGTGAGCGCGTGGGAAGGACCTTGCTTATTACAGCAACATCCGCATTATCCACGCACTCAACAGCAGCCCTGAGCCCAGCCAGCCCTGCGCCTACGATAAGTATGTCGTGCTGGAAGTTCATGTCATCCCCTTCGAAGTTCCTGAAGAAGTCATAATTAGAGCCACCCTCCTTATGCACTATATCTTTTAGTTACCACAATAAACCTTAAGCCTGATTGTATATATTATTATTTGTGGCGGTTAGTATGACAAGGAATATCACAGGTTGTGACACGGGAAGCATCCGGATAGCATAGGAACTCGAGCATGACGCAGAATGAATCTACAAAAACTGCAGCAGGACCATCGGAGGAAGCTTTGGCGGCAAGGCAGGCGCTTGCACGCCAGCTCATGGAGCGGGCAGCCCTGGCAGCAAAGCATGCTCTGGCGCTGGACCTGCTGGAGAAGGTGCATGAACCAATAGGCAAGTATCCCTATCGCGGCTGGGAAACGCTGTACCGCGAGCAGTGGGAGTATGATTCCTTCGGGCGGACAACGCACTCGATTAACTGCACGGGCTCCTGTACATGGAAGGTTTATGTAAGGAACAATATCGCTTTCAAGGAGGATCAGTATGCCGATTATCCCGACATCAACACAAAACTTCCCACGTACAACCCGAGAGGATGCCAGAAAGGGGCGAATTACAAGGAATATGTTTATGGTCCGCAGCGCGTGAAATATCCCCTGATACGAACGGGCGAGCGGGGCGAAGGAAAATGGCGCAGGGCTTCCTGGGAAGAGGCCCTGAGTTACATCGCAAAAAAAATGGTGGATGCCATATCCAACCACGGCGCCGACACGGTGACCTTCTACTCTGCCAACCCTGCCAAGTTCCTGGTCACGTATGCCGCAGGAGCGCGCCTTGCAAACCTGATCGGCGGCGTGGTATGCAGCTTCTATGAATGGGTTTCTGACCTGCCTCCCGGCGAGCCAATGACATGGGGTGTGCAGACAGACACATGCGAGGCTGCGGACTGGTTCAACTCAAAATACATCATTATCTGGGGCTCAAACCTGCTTGAGACGCGTATCCCTGATGCCCATTTCGTGACCGCAGCCCGGATGCACGGGACAAAGATCGTAGCCATATTTCCCGAATACAACCCCGTCTCGATCCATGCAGATATATTCATCCCGGTGAAACCGGGCACAGACGGCGCACTGGCGCTCGGCATGGCGAACGTGATCGTGAACGAGGGTCTCTACGACGCGAACTATGTAAAACAGTTCACCGATATGGCGATGCTTGTGCGCACCGAAAACGGGAAGTTCCTCAGGGAAAGTGATGTGGTATCGGACGGGGAGACGGGTAATCTCTATTTCTGGGATGAGACCACACAAAAGCCTGAACTTGCCCCGGGTACGATGGGATGCCTGGACAAAACGCTGGATCTTGGCGCAATCAGTCCGGCTCTTGAAGGGGTTTTCACGGTCGACACGCTTTCCGGTAAAGTGGAAGTAACACCGGTTTTTTCACTGCTCAAAAAGAAACTCAAAGACTATGACCCGGTAAGTGCTTCCGGCATAACAGGTGTGGACCCTGGTCTTATCACCCGGATCGCCCGCGAGTTTGCAGCCATAAAACCTGCCAGGATTATCGAGGGGGCGGGCGTAAACCACTATTTCCACAACGACCTTATCAACAGGAGCATGATCCTGCTCGCCGCCCTGACAGGCAATGTCGGGATACCGGGAGGTGGCTTTGACCATTATGTAGGACAGGAAAAATTCTGGTGCGAAGAGGGGTTTTTCAAGCTTGCCTATCCTCTTGGCAATGCAAAACAGCGCTTCCAGCCTACCACGCTCTGGACTTACGTCCACTCAAATATTGCAGGGGACGCTGAAAGTCTTGACCTCTGGCAGCGCCCCATCAGCGAATACATTCGTGAAAGCGTGGATAAGGGCTGGATGCCATTATATCCCAGAGGTACACTGGAAAACGGTAAAACGCCCAAAGTTCTTATCGTATGGGGCGCCAACTACCTGAACCAGGCAAAAGGCGCGGAATATATCCTGGAAAATCTCTGGCCCAAGCTTGACCTTATCGTGGACATTGACTTTCGCATGAACACCACGGGCTTATACGCGGATGTCATCCTGCCCGCGGCAAGCATGTTCGAGAAATGGGACCTGAGCACAACTGACCTTCACTCGTATATTTCCCCATTCACTCCAATAATCCCCCCGCAGCTTGAAAGCAAGACCGACTGGCAGATATTCTTGCTTCTGGCTCGTGCCCTTGCGGATACAAAGTTCTCATTTGAAGATACGCTGCCTGACGGTTCCACCATAACCCGTGATTTTTCAACGCTGGTGAATGATTTCACTGCCAATGGCGCTCTTGAGGACAAAAGCGCAGGGCAGTTCATCCTTGATAATTCAATGGAAACAAAAGGTATGACAATTGACATGCTCGACCAGCAGCCCAGGCGCTTTGTGGCTACGGATAAGGGATGGACAAGCGATATAAAAGCAGGCGAAGCCTATTACGCTTTTCAGAGGATGTACGAATTGAAACGACCTCTCTCCACGCTTACGGGACGGCAGCAGTTCTACATCGACCATGACTGGTATTTAAACGAGTTCCATGAAGAACTGCCTGTGTACAAACCGCCTGTGGACGGGAATAAATACCCGCTCAGATTCGTCACGCCGCACGGACGGTGGAGCATACATTCCCTGTGGCGGGATGCAAAGTATCAGCTGCGGCTGCAGAGAGGATATCCTATCGTGTACCTGAACCCTGACGATGCCAGAGCGCGGGGGCTTTCGGATAATGATCCTGTTGAAATCTACAATGACAGCGGGACTATAATCGCTCACCTGTGCATTTCGCAGCGGATGCCGGAAAGCTTCGCCCTTATGTACCAGGGCTGGGAGCGCTACACCTTCAAAAAGGGCGGCTTCCAGAGCCCCATGACGATCCGTATCAAACCCACGCAGCTTGTCGGCGGCTACGGGCAGCTTCACTTCAAGGTCAATTACTGGGGCCCTACGGGAAATCAGAAGGACACCCGCGTGGAGATTCGAAAATCTTCGGAGGCTGGATGATATGCCTGTAAAAAGACAGGTCAGGATGGTGGCTGACCTCAACAAGTGCCTGGGCTGCCATACCTGTACCATGGCGTGCAAGACCATGTGGACAGACAGGAACAAGGGACAGATGCATATGTACTGGAACAACGTGGAAACCCGGCCTGGCAAAGGTTATCCCAGGGACTGGGAAACCCAGGGAGGCTGGTTTGACAGGCAGGATAAAAGCAGCATACCGCTTCCAGGCATTGACGAAGGCTACGGCGCGCCATGGGAATACAACTACGAAGAGGTATTGAAAACAGATGGAGGGGATGCTTCGGCAGGAGTGTTAGTCCCATCGCCAAATCCTTCTGGGAAAGATGCCTATGCCAGCAACTGGGATGAGGATGTGGGCGATGGCATTTTCCCGAATTCCTATTACTTTTATCTTCCGCGCATCTGCAACCACTGCACCGACCCGCCGTGCGTGGATGCCTGTCCGCGCCAGGCGGTCTATAAACGCGAGGAGGACGGCATTGTTCTCGTCGACCAGACAAGGTGCAGGGGCTACCGCTACTGCATTAAGGGGTGTCCTTATAAGAAGATATACTACAACCCCGAGGAAAAAATAGCACAGAAATGCATCTTCTGTTATCCCAGGATCGAGAAGCACCAGGGGAACTTCTGCGCCACGCAGTGCGTCGGGCGGATACATCATGTCGGTTATGCCGAGGACACGAATAGCGGTGTGTACAAATTAATCGATAAGTGGAAAGTGGCTCTGCGGCTGCACCCCGAATTCAAAACCCAGCCCAATGTGTTCTATATTCCGCCCTTTTCCCCGCCAGTATATTCATCAAGCGGGCAGCTCACCAACCGCCCGCGCATTCCTGTTGAGGCGCTGGCAAAACTGTTCGGCGATACACCCGAGCAGACCCTTGACCAGCGTGCTCAGCGTATCGAGGAAATCTTCGGGATTATCCAGGACGAGCGGAAAAAAGCCGCATCAGGCGAATATTCGGAATTGATCGATATCCTGATTCCGCATTCGGAAGCAGACCGGATCCAGGTGTAAATTATGGCAGACAGCAGCCCTCAGGCAGAAATTACAGCAGTATATGTACCAGGGACAATAGCTCTTGACCCGGGCGACCCTGCCTGGCATAAGGCTCCTCCGACAACCGTCATTTTCAGCAGGAGGCTCAATGAGTTGGGTGCCAGAATCACATTCGCACCCGATGAAAACAGGCTCGTCAAGGTTAAAGCGGTGCACAACGGCACTGAGATATTTTTCTTCCTCCAGTGGAATGCCATAGCAGAAAATAATTCTGTGGACGATTATCCGGTTTTTGCGGATGCTTTTGCTCTTGAAATTCCTCTCTTCACAGAGGACAGTCCCCTCTGGATGGGTGCCATGGACAAGCCTGTGAATATCATTTTCTGGAGGGCTGATTTGTCTCGTCCTGAGAATATCGTTGGCGGCGGCATGGGGACAGTGCAGACAAGCCCCGACGCAGCATCCCAGAACCTCAGGCATTACCAGAGATGGGCGCAAGGAGTATGGAATGTGATCATCGCAAGGCCGATGGCTGCGGCTTCCGAGAACCAGGTCTCATTCGTGCGCGGCAAAAGTTACAGAATAGCCTTTGCCAACTGGAAGGGCGGAGCTTATGCCGAACGCGGAGGGCACAAAATAGTCTCGGAGTGGGAATTACTTTCTCTCCAGTAGGAGTGATATATGCCACAGGAATTACTGCCTTCCCTTGCGCTTCCCCGCAGCAACATATACAGGTTACTCTATACAGGATTTCGCTATCCTGCACCGCTGGTTTTCGAAACTTTCCAGAATGGGGAGTTCCTTGCCGAACTGGAGAAGAACATATCCCTTCTTCCCCACCTCCATATCCCTGCGATCGAAAAGTCTCTTTTTATCAATAATCTGGAAGGAGTTACTTTTCCCGAGTTTGAGGTAAAGTTCGCACAGACCTTTGATACCGGTTCTCCTCTTCCACCCTGCCCGCCTTACGAGGGCATGTACAGCCGCGAGCCGCGGACTTCGGTCATGCTTGAGATTAGCGAGTTCTACAGGCATTTCGGGCTGAGAATGAGCCAGAAAGAAGGGAAACGAGAATTACCCGACCACATCTCGGCTGAGCTTGAGTTCCTCCATTTCCTTACCTTCAGGGAGGCGGCGGCTTTTAATGAGGGCGATGAGTTTTTGAAAGGGTATCGTCTTGCGCAGAAGGATTTTCTTGTGCGCCACCCTGTGCGGTGGGTTCCTGAATTCCGGGATAAGCTTCGAAGTTTTGCCGGGGCGTCATTCTATACCCGGCTTGCAGAGATTACATCAGTGGTTATCAGTCAGGACCTGGAATTTGTAACTTCAAACCTTCTGGAGAAGGGCCCCACCGCTTCTCAAGTCGCTTATAAAAATAAATTTTTATAAAGTCATTTATTACAAAAAATGCCAGTGCCCATATCCAGACAAAGGCAGCCAGATTCCACCCGAGGGGTTTCATGAAAACACCATAGACCGCGAGCAGTGTTCCTGCCAACTGGGTAATCTCAGTCGTCCAGAATAGAAGGCCAGCCGGCAATGGACGCGACCAGAAATGATGCTCTCGGGTACGTGTCAGATAAATAGTGATATGACCCGCCACTGCAAGTTTCAGGAACATGAGGGTCTGGATTGTGGGTCTATCCAGGTGCAACACCTGTTCACTGAAATAGAACAACAGGAAACTGGAAACAACCCCGGCAGCACCAAGCACGCTTGCTATGGTCAGCACTTTGTGCATTTCCCAGCTTGCAGGTCTCTGGAGCGGCTTTGTGTTGTCATAGGCAATCATCATTATAGGCAGATCGTTCAGCAGCGCCAGAATTACTATCATCGCTGCGGTCAGTGGATAGAAGTTGAAGATGATGATAGAAAGGGTCAGGAATATCAGTACGCGGATGGTCTCTGCGATACGATAAGTGGCATAGTTGTTCATGCGCTGGAATATTTTGTGACTTTCCCTGATGGCATCGATTATGACCGAAAGCCCGGGTCTTGTGAGCACGATGTCTGCAGCGGATTTAGCCGCATCCGTTGCACCGGCGACAGCAATTCCTGCATCCGCCTTTTTTAGCGCCGGGGCATCGTTCACCCCATCCCCGGTCATGCCCACGATATGACCTTTGCTCTGGAGAAGTTCGACAATGCGGTATTTGTGCTCGGGAAAAACCTGGGCAAAACCATCAGCATTTTCAACAATGGTCTGAGCGTCACTGTCAGGTTTGTCCAGAAAGGCGGAAGCTGGTGCGATGTTGGTGCCCATGTTCACCTGCGATGCAATCTGCTTTGCAATGGCGATATGGTCCCCTGTTATCATTTTTACATTAACGCCAAGGGATTGCGCGGTATTTATGACCAGAGCAGAGTCTTCACGCGGCGCATCGTAGATGGCAATAATTCCAGCATACCGCCAGTTCCCCTCTGCATCGGTGCATGCTACCCCGAGAGAACGATACCCTCTGGCTGCAAAAACGCTGACAAGTTCATCAACCTTGGAGGCATCCTTATTTGCTACAAGCGATAGAATAACCTGCGGCGCACCTTTGGATACTTTCAGTCTGACGCCATCGGGGCTCTCTATCGTGGCTTCGGTACGCTTTGCAACAGGATCGAAAGGTTTAAATGAGATTGTTTTATAGGCTGGCACACCTGCAATTAACTTGAGGGTTTTGACCCCTGTGATTATCGCAGTATCGATAGGATCCTGGTCTTCCTCTCTGGATGCCTGCGTTGCCAGGAGTAGCACGTCGCTTTCCTTGAATCCTTCAAAAGGCTTTACTTCTGCAACAGTTAACTCATTTTTGGTGATGGTGCCTGTCTTATCCGCGCATAGAACATCCATGCCTGCCAGTTCTTCAATTGCGACAAGCCTGCTGACGATGGCTTCTTTTTTGGCCAGTGCCATAGCACCTACGGCCATGGTGACAGATAAGACCGCAGGCAGTGCCACAGGTATCGATGCAATGGTCAGAATCAGCACGAACTGAAGTGTATCGAGTATGCTTTCGTGGCGATAAAGCGCAAGAATAAATACGATAGACACCAGCACTGCGTCCAGCCGGATAAGGTAATCACCGATCTTGATGACCGCCTGCTGGAAATGGCTCCTGGTTTTTGCCTCCTCAACAAGCTTTGCAGTCCTTCCGAAATAGGTATTCATCCCCGTGCTGACCACAAGTGCGTTCATTTCTCCCTGCCTGATTATGGAACCTGAGTATCCGATATCCAGGACATGCTTTTCCACAGGCAGGGATTCACCTGTCAATGCGGATTCGTCAACAAGAAGATAATCCCCCTCCATGAGTTTAATATCGGCAGGGATTATGTCCCCGAGACGCACACGCACCACATCTCCGGGTACAAGCTCACGTGCCGGAATCTGGAGCCATTTGTTGTCGCGCAACACCCGCGCCCTGAGCGCAAGCTTCTGCTTTAATAATTCAATGGCGTTTTCAGCCTTGTGTTCCTCCCAGAACCCTACCACGGCATTTATCACCAGCAGTGCAAAGATTATGGCGAAATCCTCCCAGTGGCGAATTATTGCAGAAAGGAAAGCTGCAATCTCGATCATCCATGGAATGGGTCCCCAGAAATATCGTAAGAACTTGATGATGGGGCTCTTTTTCTTTTCAGATATCTCGTTGTAGCCGTACTGAGCGAGCCGCATCCGGGCTTCCTGGGAGGAAATACCCGCTTCACTTGATGAGAGTTTCTGCATCAGCTCATTCACAGAAGCCTTTTTTGCTTCTTCCTCAATCATGGGAAAATCCCTCTTAACAAAGCCATAACTCCCAATGCAATATTCAAATACAGCAGCTTAAAACTTCCCGAACATGCCATGAGCCTCCAAGACTTAACAGAACGCAGCTCAGGAAAGTATTTATAGCCTTACATTTAAAGATATACTGGGTGTAGGTTGCTCAAAAACGCATCATCAGGGCATGATGCATCCGAGGTGGAGTGACAATGATGAATTCAATTAACAAAATTAGAAGTGTCAGGTCAGGCGGCATGAAAAGCATAATAATTCTTTCGCTCATATCAATCCTTCTTTTACCTTCGAATGCTGGGGCAGTGAAAATGTTATCCGGGGATCAGATACGTGTTGATTCACCGATAGAGGATGATATTTTCGCAGCAGGAGGCGCAATAGATATAAACGCTCCTGTTGATGGGGTCGTAATAGCAGGCGGGACAATTAACATCAATGCACCTGTAAACGGGGATGTTTTCGTTGCAGGCGGTCAGGTATCGGTAAATTCCAATGTCAAAGGAAAAATCGTCGCAGCCGGGGGAAATATAGATATTAGAGGCAATGCAAGAAATGTTGTACTTGCAGGGGGCAATGTGAACATTCACTCCACCGCTGTTATAAGCAGGGATGCAGTAATTTCAGGCGGCAGCGTAAACAATGCAGGCAGGATTAACGGGAACCTGACGGTAAGAGCGGAAAATTTTCAAAATACCGGAAGTGCTGGCAGTGTAGAATTCATGAAAAGTGAAGTTTCGCAAAGTTTTCAGCGGGCAATAAGCACATTTCGAATCCTGATAACTCTTGGATTCCTGATACTCGGTATGATTATCCTCAAATTATTCCCGGCACAATTTTTTAAAGTTGAAGAGGAAATAAGGAAATCAACGCTGTTAAAGACGGTAGTGGGTTTTGTTCTTATAATCGTGTCTGCAGTTGTGATTATCCTGGTTGCTGTAACGGTTATTGGTTTTCCACTTGCGGCAGTTATGGCAATGCTGTTTATAATAGCGCTCATGCTCTCCACCATTTTCGTTTCATTTACCTTTGGTAAAAAGATCCTTGACCTGTTTAAACTTAAGACAACTGATATATGGATATTCGTCCTTGGCTTCATTATTTTAAGCCTTTTGTTCAGAATTCCTTATGCGGGTGGGTTTATTCAGATTGTAGCTGTCAGTTTAGGTTTTGGAGCGGTTTGTTATGCACTGCGTGGGGTCTGGGAGGGCATAACTCATAGAGGCGCATGATTCCAAAACTAATAAAAAACAGGTACGAATTGAAACATGAATTGAACGGTCTTCCAATAAACCTAAATCTTATATACTATGAATGTTATAACAATGTTATAACATGATAAGAAATATCACACGAATAGGAAATAGCCGCGGAATTATAATCCCAAGCGACGTTCTACAAGAAATGGGTTATCCCAAGACTGTTGAAATAATCCCAACTAAAGATGGCATATTTATAAGGCCGGTAGCCGGCAAAACCATCAGACGTAAACCGCGGAATGAAGATGAAACCAACGGATTTTATGATTTAATGAAATCAAAAATAGAAAGCAATATCAATGTTGGAAAGACCAGATGGGTGGGAAATAGAGAAATGGAGAGAAGTTTATAATTACAGAATTACAGAAAATATCATCTATAGAAAACTTAGTTGATAAAAAACTGTATTTCATGGGGCTGCTGACGCAAGAAGCTGAAAAAAGAAACGTGCAGCCTATTGTTGTGGGAGGCTCGGCTGTGGATTTCTATACTGAAGGGATTTATCCCAGTCATGATATAGATCTTGTAAGCAACAGAAAAATTATCGGTGAAATATTGGAAAACGTATTCAACTTCAAACCAAGCGGAAGGCATTGGATAAATGAACAAATAGGACTTTCTGTAGAGATCCCAGGCAATCGTCTGGCCGGGGATAAAGATAAAGTAACGGTAATAAGAATTGAGAACCTAAATGTCTATGTAATTGGAATTGAAGATTTAATAATTGACCGCCTTAATGCATGTGTTCATTGGAAGTCTGAAACAGATTGCGACCAGGCAATGCTTATGATTAGATATTATCGGGATCGGCTCGATTTTAGATATTTAGAAGAGAAAGCTGAGGATGAGGGGATTCTGATGGCATTAAGAAAACTTTGCAAAGAAAATTAGAGATATAACCAGTTTACCTTCATATCGAACCCTCAATATATGTATCCTGGCATAACTTCCACCACGAATTGTAACGGTCTTTAGCTTTTCAAAAACTTTATACCCCCGTTGTAACATATTATTCTTTAATCAGGGGTGGCAAGAACATGAACTTCGATACAAGAACAGAAGACACAAACGACAAATTGAAACGAATAGAAGAAGGGTTGAGGTATCTTATCGACCTGGAGCTGTTTGATGCATTCTATGACGAAATCTGGAGCAAGGATACAGCAAGGTTGCTGGAGAGATACAGAGATGAAAGCTCATACACTGATTTGCCCCTTGAAGAAACCGAAGGCATAAAACAGCAGGTGGTTGAATGGTTCGGAGAGGATTACGGGCTGGCTGAGATAGACGGGGAATTCTGGCTGGTTTCTGTGGGAAGCATTGATGAAGGCGGCAACAAGTGGTGGTTTAAAGTAAAAATAAATACGGACAATTTGGAAACTGCCCGCAAGGTTGTTCTGCTGGAGAGATGCCTGCCTGGAAAATACTGCAACATATATGCTGCCACTGAGAGGTGAAAACATGCCGCAAGAAACATCCGATAGAAAACTGTATGTTCTCCTGGTTATTCTTTCGATAGCTTTAGTGTTAATCGCCGCACAGTTCTTTGGTTTTGTTTTGGTAGGTAATAGCGGCGAAAAATTACTCAACACCGCCGCATCGCCTGAGCAAAGATTGATTTCAGTCTCAGGCTCAGCATCCACCTCTGTAATACCAGACACAGCATCCATAAGCCTGGGGGTTCTCACGCAGGCGGTTACAGCAAAAGAAGCCTCGGATAAGAACGCTGCCTCGATGAACGCGGTGATAAATGCGCTCAAGAGTCTGGGTCTTCAGGATAAGGATATCCGGACATCCTTCCTTTCAGTCCAGCCTCTATACAACTATTCCAGTTATGGAGGTGTACCGACCATAGTGGGTTATTCTGCATCCAATAATGTAGAAATAACCACCATGATGCTGGATAAGCTCGGCGATATCCTGGACAAATCCACAGCCGCAGGCGCCAACCAGGTCGGAGGCATATCCTTTGTTATATCCGATGAAAAACAGAGGCTGATACGCTATGGACTGCTCGGGGATGCTGTGAAGGACGCGCAAGGTAAGGCTAATAAGCTTGCAGACAGCCTGGGTGTCAGGATTGCAGGCGTTAAAACAGCTTCGATCAGTGAGGTATTCCCGCCGGTATTCTCGCCGCTTCCTTTCGTTTCAGCAATCGCAGAAAAGGCTGCCACGCCTATCCAGCCTGGAGAGTCCAAATTAACGATATCAGTGGAAGTGACGTATATAATCGAATAATCCCTATGGAATTCAAGCGGTCACTCGGTTTATTCGACGCGCTGGCTATCGGGATTGGCGCTATCATCGGCGCAGGCATATTCGTGGTGACCGGCATATCAGCTGGTCTTGCTGGTCCTGCGCTTCTTTTATCCCTGCTGATCGGGGCGTGTATTTCCGGCTTCACTGCCCTGAGTTTTGCAGAACTGGCGGCGCTAATCCCGAAAGAAGGCGGAGGTTATGAGTTCGCCCATGAACTCATCTCGCCTTTTGCAGGCTTTATCTCTGGGTGGCTCTGGCTTGTTTCCAATCTTGTGGTAGGCGCAGTGGTGAGCCTCGGGTTTGCAAGCTACCTTGCAATATTCATTCCCTCCCTTCCCGTGAATGCGACGGCTGCGCTTGCATGTCTTGTCATAACGCTGATAAATTATCTTGGCGCCCGCGAATCAAGCCTTTTAAATGATGTTCTGGTAGTGATAAAGCTATTAATCCTGGCTTTTTTTATTGCCCTCGGCATTGGCGCGGTTTCGCCTGGCAATTTTTCACCTTTTATGCCCAACGGAGGATACGGGGTGATGCAGGGCGCAGCCATCATATTCTTTGCCTATTCAGGCTTTGCGAGGGTGACGCTCATAAGCGAGGAAGTGAAGAATCCCAGAAAGACCATTCCGCTTGCGATAATCCTTGCCCTCGGGATATCGACTGTTATATACATGCTTGTTAGTTTTGTTGCTGTGGGTCTTGTGGGATACCATGAGCTTGCAGCTTCTGGTTCACCCCTTGCCTCTGCGGCTCAATCTGAGAGCAAGAATGCTGCCCTGCTTATTTCCATAGGTGCACTCGTGGCTACCCTGAGCGTGCTTCTGACCACGCTTCTGGGATTATCGCGCATTTCTTTTGCTATGGCAAGAAACCATGATCTGCCTGCCTTCTTTGCAAAGCTGCATCCGAAAAGAGCCACTCCCTACAACACAATACTTGTTTTTGGGCTTGTCATGACAATCTTTGCAGCATTTACAGACCTCTTGCGGGCAGCTTCCATCTCCAACTTTGCAATGCTTTTGTATTATGCCATTGCGAACTATGCTGCGCTTAAAATAGAAAAACCCGTGTATCCACGCATAATTCCTGTTCTTGGGTTAATAACCAGCATCATACTGCTGTTTTTCCTTGCAAGGGATGCCTGGGTAATAGGAGGAATAGCCCTTTTATCAGGAATAGTATTCTATCACATTGGAAAAGTCGGAAAGAATTCGCTGGAAGATTTAAATCGTCTGAAGTTGATTTAGCTTGCAAATGGACGAGTATCATTTAGTCAAACAGTTTTCAAAACCCAGGGAAGGGGAATATGTGCCCATAACCTTCATCGAGTTCAGGCGAAAACTCGTGGGCTGGTCGCCAGAACTCAAGAGGAGCGTGTATATCGAGAATGAAGAGGAGCGAGCGAAGCTCAAGAGGGTGAGGGAGGTGAACGTGATGATTGCGATAAATCATCTGTCGGGAAAAACGTCGTCTATCGAGCTTACGGATGAGGAGAAGGCGCAGTTCGAGGAGGTTTATAGCTTATTCCTTGAAAAGGGCGGGCAGTTGATGTACACGAGGAAAAAGATGGGGGCAAGGACGGTGTCTTTTTTTGAGCTCCTGGAGCTTGAGAAAAAGGTCAGGGAGGCGGCAGGGAGGAGTTTGCTGTCGGAGAGGATATAACGGCAGAAGGAAGATGAAAATAGAATTATATCCCGCTTATCCCATACGACTCCAGTATAACCTCGCCGTTCAGATGCCCAGTATGATACGTCTTCCCGGTCTCAAGATCGTTCACCGTAATCTCAGCAGGCGCAAACACATTGGCATCTATCTTGAAGAAATCATACCCTGCATCCTTGAACGTCTTGTAAAAAGGCTTGCCGTAATCCTTCGAAGTGACTGAAGGCACCATCTTGAACTTCTCCTCCTCGAATCCTTTAATCGTTAAAAATACCGAGCCGTAGTATATCACGCTGTCGTTGGTGCTGCCCATGGCTTTCAGGTCATCCTTCACCACAGGCGCAATCGGCGCACATCCGGTGCCGCTCACTATCTTCGTGGTATCGTAGCCCAGTTCGTTGAGTTTGAATATCGCCGTTTCTACAACTCGCCCTGAAACCTGCACAGAGCCAACGATACTTGCGGTTGGCGCCACCAGGGCTACCACGTTCTCAGGCTCCACATGGCATGCCTCCGCAATGTTCTCGATCACCTTCTCATCAGGGAGCTGGTTTGATTCAAGAGCGATGACAGCATGCTCGCAATCATCCTCGTATTTTATGCGCTCGTAGGTTTTCTTGGGCTTGAGCGCAAGCGCCCTCGCAGGTCCTGAGCCCATGGCAAAGTACTTGTCCACGCTCACTCTCCATCCTGCTTTCTGGGCGCCAAGACAGGCTATTGCAGGATGGTCTGTTGTGATGTCTATGAACGCAAGAGGTATTTCGCTTATCTTGTGCACAGATATCGAAGCAGCGCCAAATCCTCCCATGCAGATTTCTGTAAATAAAAGACCCGCTTCATAACCCCCCTCCACATTTATCCCGCAGTCTATTATCTTGCCTCCGTTCTTGAGTTCAAAAGCTTTTACTTTTAACTCATCCGACCAGTCCATCATTTCTTCCGCGATTTCCATTGCCTTTTCGTTAACACTTAACAAGATACTCACCACCGAAGTATATGATAGTAGGCAAAACAGGCTTATAAGGTTTTTGAATAGTTATGCGTAATAACGTAATAAGCAAAATATTTATAGTTTGCAATGTATGCATTAATCGGGAGGTTATGCGATTAATCATGAACAAACAGATAACAATTCTCGGTTTTGCGGGCAGTTTGCGTAAGGGTTCCTACAATAAAGCGCTGTTGCGTGCAGCTCTGGAATTATTACCAGAAAATGCAAAACTTGAAATCTATGATCTTGAAGGAATTCCCCCTTATAATATGGATACAGAGAATAGAATGCCGGAAAAAGTCAGGGAATTCAAAGCAAAAATTAGAGCGGCTGACGCGCTATTAATCGCTACACCTGAACATAACTATTCGATGCCTGGCGTTCTTAAAAATGCCATCGACTGGGCTTCCCGTCCATACGGAGACAATTCCTTTGAAGGAAAACCTGCAGCTATTATGAGCGCCTCCCCCGGGATGCTGGGAGGGGTGAAAGCGCAGTTCCATCTGCGGCAGACGTTCGTTTTCCTCGATGTACGTGCAGTTAACAGACCTGAAGTCGTTGTAACCTTTGCAGGCGAGAAAATTGATGATAAAGGCAGAGTAACAGACGAGAAAACCAGGGAAAAAATTAAGGAATTGCTTGATGCCTTGGTTGCATGGACTGTAATAAAAAAGGAATAACATCGAACAGGCCATATAATTAAATAGTTTGTTCGCCCTGCTATTATCAGGGAGCTTTTATGGCAAAAAATAAAATGAATATTCTTGTAGTGTTCTACAGCATGACGGGGAATGTTGCAAAGCTTGCAAAGGCAGTAGCGGAAGGAGCAAGAAGCGTCAGGGATACGGAAGTAAGGATTAGGCAGGTTGAAGAGCTTGTTCCGAGAGAAAAGTGGAATGACGTGATGAAAAAGGTAAAAGAGGAACTTGAGGAGATTCCAATAGCCACAATGGATGACCTGGATTGGGCTGATGGCATAGCATTCGGGACTCCCACGAGATACGGCAACATGTCAGCGCAGATGAAACAATATATTGACCAGACAGGCGGACTCTGGCTTAAAGGGGCACTGGAAAACAAGGTGGCAGGTATATTCACAAGCACGAGCACCCAGCACGGCGGTCAGGAAACTACCATAATAACCTCCATGGTGCCGCTCTTCCATCTTGGCATGATAATCGTGGGAATTCCTTATTCTGAGCAAAGGCTGTTTGCAATGGATCCTGTCAGCGGCGGCTCACCCTACGGCGCATCTTCGGTTTCAGGACCAATGGCAGACAGGGCGCCTACTGAGAATGAGCTTGAAATTGCGAAAACCCTCGGCAGGAGAATAGCTGAGATTACAAGGAAAGTAAGAGGTTCATAAATTAAAGCCCGGCCAGAAACAATATTCCAAAGATTATAAACATTGCGCCTGCGCCCAGTTTGATTTTTGAGGGCGGCATCACTTCGCACAGCTTTTTGCCTAGAAGTATACCGAGCAGGCTTATCGAGGCAAGGGCAAGGACAGCTCCAAGAAATACCAGATATGGTGAATTGTATTTTGCTGACAGCGTAATGGCAGAGAGCTGGGTCTTGTCCCCCATCTCTGCCAGAGCTATCATGCTGAAAGTCGAAAGCAGCGGATTACCCAGCGGGGAGGTATTATTATTCTCGCAGTTCGTTTTTGATAACAGCATCCAGATTCCAAAAGCCACAAACATGATACCTGCTATAATCTTAATCAATGTTTCAGGAACTATTCGTAACAATCCCTCGCCCACCATTACCCCAAGCCCTGTTACAAGAGCAAAGGCAAGTACAACGCCCGTGAAAACTTTGACCCTGTCGTATCCTGCTGATAATGCAATCACAGTAAGCTGCGTCTTATCGCCAAATTCGGCAAGCGCGATGAGCCCGAAGGTTGTTAAAAGCGGGGTTATGTCCATAAAATTTCCAGAACTTTTTCATGTCCATCCAGCATCAGCCGCAATTGATTAAGGACTTCAAGACCGAGTAAAATTTCATTGCAATCAGGCGTTGTCCAAACATCAATATCCATTTTGAGATTTTCGATGGAAAGTCTTGCCGGTGCGCTCCTGATTTTTAATACCATTCCTGCGGCAGTTTCCAAGATGGGAAATTCCGAAACAGGATGCTCGTATTTCAAAAAACCAAGTTGCCGATATAACTTTGTGGGTATGAGGAGATGTCCTTCAAACCCCGTATCAACGACCAGTGTCAATTCTTTGCTTTTAGAAGGACTTATCAAAGTACCTTTTATTACAGGATGCAGTCTATCGTTGATAGCTTCATAATCGTATTTCATACTACTCATGCCATTCTCAGGGAGCTTCCAAGTATTCTGGCGCGTATGGGCTTTTTTGTAATTCTTGTCACCACCGCATTTTCATAACGGGAAGCCAGCGCCCATGCATTTTCCAGCGAGTCTTCTGCTCCGAGGAATTTGCCCTCAGCAATGACGGCGTACTTGCCGGAGAACTGCTTTTCCAACTGCTTTTTCATTTTTCTGTAGGTTAAGTCGTTTTGCGCCTGCTTTTCAGATGCTTCTTCTGAACTTGAAGCCCATGCGCTGATGGCTTGCTCAAAGGCTTCGTTCAGGCTTACGCTTCTTTTTGCAGCGGCGCTTTTGAAAAGCCTGTACCGCTTTTCATTGACATTTCGCAGGTGGACGTTTATTGGCATATTTGGAATAATGGTTGATTTGGTTGATATAGTTTACATTACGATGCCTTATTATTTCTTCAAAGGAAGGCGATATAGGTGAATAAAATAGCTTAAATTTGCATAAACAGATCGGAAACCATCGGGTGCGAATGATTTTTCTTTATTTGAGGCAATTATGTCAGCAAGAGACTCCCCACCGTACTGATTGCAATGCAACTGTTGGACAAATTCTTTTTTTGGCGCATCTTTAAAAGAACAATAATATAATATTTCATTATTGCTAATTCTAAGACCATGGCGAATGCCATGCCCTATGATATATAAACCATAGCAATTTGGATCATAAATAAATCCCTTAAATTTCTCGATATCAAACTCTTTCATCACCTTATAAGATATCTTATTCTTTTTTAAATACATCAGTAAAAACATGACACCACAAAAATAAATAAAAATTTTATCATTAAAAGATTTGTTTGTCAAAACAACAGCAACATATTCTTCCCCATTTATTTCATCATCGATTTTTTTTGTATATAAATAATTAGCCATCCAAAATGATAACAATGAGAAAATCGCAAACATTAGACCATAAATTCCATAAATTATACCATCTATTATACTTGCTATAAACCAATTAGTAGAGAGTAATAACACCATAAAATAAGAACCTGAAAGATAGTTGTATGATAAAATTACTTTCTCCTCTCAAACTGCAATAAATACAAATCCGGTCTCGGCGTCTTCCCCTCTCCTCTTGCAAACTCTGGATAGCATCTATTACAAAGCGTGCGCCAGTTGAGCGAAGCCACGATAGAACTCCCTGGCACAAGCCGCGCAAATATCACCGAGGGCTTGACATCAAGGTTTGCTGACATTTCCTTGAGGTAAGGCAGAATTTGCGGCTCGAACACCTCAAGGTCGTCCACCTCAAGCCCCCTCATGTTTGCGGTTATCCCTGAGCATCCGCAGGGCAGGGCGAACATATCAAGCTCAATCAAAAGTACGGGTCTACCTATCAGTTTCCTGATTTTATCCTCAAATTCAGCCCTGTTTTTTAGAAGCCCGGCAGTGCTCATGCTTTCACCGCAAATGTTTCCCAGGGCGCAAGGGTCTCAAACTCAGTCCCGCCCTTCGTATAAACCTGCGTAACCTTTTTTGTAAGTGCTTTGCAATACCCGCATTTCTTGCATACTTTCTTACAGTTCTTCCACTGCTGCTCTAAAATGCCGTCGAGGCTTTTATTGGGTATATAGAATAAGTCCTTCAGATCCTTGGGGCAGTCGAGGAGGTCCATGAGATTCCCATCGTAGCTTTCATTATGGTATGCGTTCACGCAGTTCAGGATCCACTCCACAAAATGAGTCCTTCCCCCTATCTTGAAAACGTCTGTAATATCCTTATAATGCTTGATGTCCTCAGGTCTTATCCAGGGAGATTTGATAATCAGTTCAGGGCTGGCAATCCTCAATTCCAGGCATTTATAGTAATAGTAGTCATCCAGCACGTTTGGTCTGGGCTCGGGTCCGAAGGCGTGGGAGAAAAAGTTAAAATGGGCATACCTGAAAGGGCAGCGGTAAAGGCATCCCTCATTCACCAGCAGCTTTAATTCGCAGTCCACCGAATCCCTTATGGCATGGAGCACATCAAAATGCCTGTTAACGTTTGAGTCTACAACTATCGATTTTGCGCCCAGGTCCACATAAAATTCCGCTTTCTGCGGCGAATCCACGAAAGCAAGCACCGAGACTACAACGTCAACATCGAAATCCCTTGAGATTGTTTCAACAAGATAGGGGTCTGCGACCACGATTGAGTCAACGCCCATATCCACCAGTTTCTCAATATACCAGTGGTTTATCCTGTAGCCTTCTGGTGTGAGCTGCCGCCCTCCCATGCAGCTTGAATTCAGAACAAGCTCCATCTTTACGCCGTTCTTATGGGCATACTCTGTCTGCGCCGCGATATCCTCCAGTTGAGGCGAAGCCAGGTTGCTTCTTCCTGTGCCTATATAATCCGGAGAGCCTGCCATGAAAATGGAGTATATCTTATCTTTTGCTTTCAACAATTCTTTAAGGCTGTTGATGTGTCCTGGGGAAGGGACAAAAAGTTTCATGGTTTTACCTGTTATTTGCAATAATGATAAATGTTTTGCAGGATAGCTATTTATCCATCAAGTTTATAATATAACGTAGGGGGTAAAAATATGAAATGCGATATATGTGGAAAAACCACGACAAACGCAAAGGGAATATGCGATAGATGCACAAGGATAATGGATCAGGTCGTAAGAGAAGTCGGTGCAGACGTCTGGGAAAAGCTGGAGGATTGTAAGTACATTTACCCGATGGTCAAGCGGGTGGCAGAAGGAACATTGAGGACGCAGGACGTGGTGAACGAATTGCGCAAAGGCGAAACCGATTAGAATTCAGGTAATTTTTATTTTCTTGACGCAGCACTCCCGTCCCGCGATGATATCCACATCGATTTCCCCGCATTCAGGACACTTTATTACAGGCAGGAAAAAATGAAGCCTCTCAAAGAATTCGATTGGACCTTTATATGAACATTTTTTGCATTCTATCAACGTCTTGATAACCTGGATATTGTACTTCGCTCCCTCTGCCACAGTACCGGCGGTTATCGTTTCAAAAATGAACTTCAATTGCATAGGGTTGAGCGCGGTAAGCTCCCCTATTTCAAGGAATACCTCGTTCACTTTTTTTGCATTATTTTTCTTCGCTGCATCAAGCACAGAATCAACAATAGCCCCGGCAATCGATATCTCATGCATTCATCCTTCACTCTTTGACGACCTCTATTTCGGATTTGAGCTGGATGCATCTGGCTGCTGCATACATCAATGACGAGAATGCGCATACGGTACCTATGCCCTTCCCCATAAATTCCCCGTTCTTTTTCACCGTTGCCGTGATATAGGTATCTATCCCGACGTCGGTCGTCATGTTCTTTTTTTCCAGCGAAACTAGAAGGTTATTCGCCTCCTCTCCTGTATTCTTGCCTTTTTTGCACAGCTTCACAGGACATACCTTGCAGTATTCCTTGAATAGAGCGCCCCATTTAGGTCCTGCCATGCCTGCATGCACCTCAGCTACCACGCCTGCATAGGCTATGCAGCATCTCAGAGCCCGTCCCAGTACAACGCCCTTCTCCACCATCTCGCAGCACATCCTGTCATTCTTATAGAAGAACCGGTTCTCTATCCCGCGCTCGTATTTCTCTTTTCCCGTGTTCCGCTTATCCTTGAGTTCTTCCTTTATCTTTGCGGCAAGCTCAGGCGCACGCGGGATGGTTGCGGCAGTGCCGCATGTGGGACAGTAGGAGATCGGGCCCACTGCTATCTCGTTGTCATCCTTGTCTATAAATGCCACTTCCACACCCCAGGAATTGCGCCTGATGGCTACCCTTCCACCGTTCCTCCAGACCTCGTTGTAGGCAGCCGCCACTGGTGTAACCACTCTGCCGTAACCATAGATATCCGCCACCTTTTCCATGTCGATGATGCATTGCAAGGATTTGATGAGTTCGGATTCAATCTCTTTCGGGAAGAAACCCCCTTCTACCATAGCAAAAAGGATTGCAGGAGGCCATGTTATGCCTTCTCCCTCTCCAACGATATTGCCCTTGTCGTCAAGTATTCGTGAGAAAACGCCGTCAGGTCTCTCCCATGTTACAGCTTTTCCTCCCAGCCTTGACAGCTCTCTCAATACCTTGTGGGTTGTGCCGCAGTTGCCGTCCTCTATCCGCAGCTTCCCTTCGAGGTTTTTCCTTACGCGCTCTACGAAATCCATAACGTTAGTAATATTACGAATATTTACTATTTAAGTTTTGTTAATGTTTTTTAATCACGATTTTTATCTGACCGCCGGATTCATCTATTTCCAGTATTTCATGGTGGTGTGTGCCGCACCAGCCCGATATGGTCTCCTTTGCGGTTGGGTCGTCGGTTACGATTTCCAGTTTTTCACCTGATTGTGTGGTTTCGAGTCTTTTCTTTGCATAAAATAAAACAAAGGGACATACTTTACCTCTGAGATCAATACTTCCCATAGGATTATTTATGAATGACCATTATATTTAATCCTTTTCAGGTCATTAAATATCACAATGAAGCGAACGCAGGCTAAAACAAAACTGTGGCTTGTAAACAGGAAAGATGAGCCGATCATGGGGGAGGGAAAGGCAGCCCTCCTGGAAAGCATCAAAAAGGAGGGTTCGCTCAATAAAGCATGTAAGAAAGTTAAAATTTCATACAAGCATGCCTGGCTCCTGCTGAAGGAAATCGAAGAGAGCGTGGGTGAGCCTGTAATAATAAAAAAACGCGGTGGGAAAGCCCAGGGCACATTCCTGACCGAAAAAGCGATAAACCTGCTCGATGAATACAGTATATATCAAAACATTCTTGCGCAGACAGTTTATGACAAAACATTCTGGGAGGTGATTGGGTTGAAAATATCTGCAAGGAACCAGATGAAGGGCAAGGTAATCGAGGTTGAGAAGGAAGGTCTAATTGCAAAAGTTAAAATTGCAGTCGAACCAGCAACGATAACGGCTGTCATCACAAAAGAAGCTGTTGAGGCTTTAAATCTCAAAAAAGATGATAAAGTGACGGCAGTGGTAAAGGCAACAGAAGTGATGATCGGGAAAGAATAATTGCCGCTCAGAACTGGAGATATACGCACCATGAGCGAAAGCTACAATAATATGTTGCATTTTTTTCGAAACTTTTATTAGCATGCGTTATGTTTGAGCGAACATAAGGCGGTAACAATATGAAAAAAATGTTTACAAAGATAATATTAGTTTCAGTTTTGCTCGCAATATTTGCAGGCTGCGTACAGCAGGCGCCGACTGGAAATACAACATCAACGGCATCCGCTCCACAGGAATTACGTCTTGCCACTACCACTTCCACCTGCGATACGGGATTGCTCGATGTGCTGAACAAAAAGTTCGAAGATGAAAATAATATCAGGATATTAACCGTATGTGAAGGGACAGGGAAGGCTGTCGCAACCGGAGAACTCGGAGCTGCAGACGTTGTGATGGTGCACGCAGTCCAACTGGAATTACAGGCTGTTGCCAACGGGAGTTTCATAAACCGAAGTTACATGATGTACAATTACTTCGTCATCATCGGACCTGAGAACGACCCTGCGGGAATAAGGAATGCAACAAATGCCACGGATGCATTCAGGAGAATCGCTGCCACGCAGTCCCCTTTTATTTCAAGGGGGGATGAATCAGGAACGAATATAATGGAATTATCAATCTGGAAAGCCGCAAACATCACGCCTGCTGGAACATGGTATCAATCGGTGGGCAAAGGTATGGGCGATACCATAATAACTGCCGACATTAAGGGCGGCTATACACTCTCTGACCGGGGAACATACCTTGCGATGAAAGACAAAATAAAGCTCGTGATTCTTTTTGAATCCGACCAGGCGTTTCTTTTCAATCCATATCACGTCATGGCTGTGAACCCTGCCATGTTCCCGAACGTGAAATACGACCTTGCAATGAAATACATTAACTATGTGACATCTCCGCAGGGACAGGACATCATAAGGAATTATGGCAAGGACAAATACGGGGAAGGGCTTTTCGTGCCGTCCACAGGTATTAAGGAGTAATGAGCAGTGCTGACTTCCTGTATGAGGGGATTACAAAGGCGTTTGAGCTGATATTCAGCGCAAATCCATATATCCTGAGCATAACAGGCGTCTCAATAAAAGTATCCGGCTCTGCTATCATACTTGCAACCCTGACTGCCATCCCCCTGGCATTTGCATTGACTTTTTTGCACTTCAGGGGCAGGCAGGCGCTGATTACGCTTATCAATACAGGTATGGGGCTGCCATCCGTTTTTGTTGGACTCTTTGTTTTTTTGATGATTGTGCCTGCAGGTCCTCTTGGGTTCCTTAAAATGTTTTATACGCAGGAAGCCATGATTTTAGCTCAGTACATACTGGTCACGCCCATAATAACAGGCATATCCCTTGCTGCAATAAAAGCAGTTCCTCAACCGATAATCGAGACTGTTTATACGCTCGGCGGCAACGAAAAAGACGCTGCGGTCGCGATTTTGAGAGAGGCAAGATTCGGCATCATCACAGCCGTACTTGCCGGACTCGGGAGGGCGCTTGCAGAGGTGGGCGCAATTCTCATTGTAGGGGGTAACATAGCTGGAACAGGAAGTATAGGCGGAATAGGGGAAGGAGTATCGCGCACGCGAACACTTACTACTGCTATAACCTTAGAGACAGGTAAAGGTGATTTTTCAACATCCATTGCCCTTGGGATTATACTTATTTCACTTGTCCTTTCTGTGAATCTCCTGGCAAACTTCTTCCAGAGGAAGGATTGAAATGGCTGAGGAATTAATCAGGATAAAGAACCTCTGCAAATCCTTTGGAAGCAAGGAAGTATTGAAAAACGTAAACCTTGTGATTAACCGGGCTGAGATATTCGCCTTGATCGGACCGAGCGGCGCGGGCAAGACAACTCTTCTTCGGATATTGAACCTTTTTGAAAAACCCAAAAGTGGAGGGATTGTGTTTGAAGGAATATTGTTAAATGGCGACCATGACGGAAAAAAAGTTCGGAAAAAGATGTCGCTGCTTTTCCAGACCCCTGCTGTTTTTAATATTTCGGTTTTTGATAATGTGGCTTATGGTCTTAAGGTACGTGGAATGGATAAAAGGATAATAGAAAAAAAGGTCAGCAGCGCCCTGGATATAGTGGGGCTTTCTGGCATGGAAAAGCAAATAGCCCGGACGCTTTCGGGAGGTGAGGCGCAGCGCATGGCATTTGCGAGGGCGATAGTGTACGACCCGGAGATACTTCTTCTTGACGAGCCCACTGCGAATCTTGACCCATCTAACGTGGCAAAGATAGAGGAAATAATCAAGCACATAAGAAACGATCTCGGAACCACCATTGTTATTGCAACGCATAACATACCGCAGGTAAAGCGCATCGCCGATAGAGTGGGCATCCTGTTGAACGGGGAATTGATTGAAGTTAATAGCATTGAAGGGATTTTTATGGCGCCAGCGGATAAGAGGTCGGCGGCGTTTTTGAAGGGGGAGATGGTATATTAATTTGTCCATGCCCATTCAATTTCGTCTCATCACAGCCCCGAAAAAACCATCCGTACCATGAACATGCGGCAACGACCTGAAAAATCCTTTTCCTTCCGTAAATCTGCCAAATATTTCAGGGTTCATTTCAGAAGCAGGGGTTATGTAAAAATCTTTTCTCTCCTCAAGAAACCCTCGCACAACCTCCTCATTTTCTTCCCTGTTGATGGTGCATGTTGCATAGACAAGCCTCCCGCCAGGTTTTACAAGACCGCTGTATTCCCGTATTATTTCTTTTTGCTTTGCAGAAAGCTCTATTATATCCTCCTGAGTCAACCTCCATTTCGAATCAGGGTTCCTCCTGAACACTCCCATCCCTGAGCATGGGGCGTCTATCAATACGCAATCAGCCCGGCCTTTGTATTCAAAAAGCCTGTCTGCTTGAACAGTCCGGATATTCAAAGCGCCTGCCCTCGCTGCCCTCCGCCGAAGGTTTTCAAGCTTTGAAGCGCTGGTTTCAAAAGCAATAACAGTGCTTTTATTCTTCATCAGTCCTGAAAGGAACAGGGACTTTCCGCCGTTTCCCGCACATGCATCCACAACAAATTCTCCTGGCTTTGCCCCTGTAAGCAAAGTAATAAGCTGGCTTCCCTCGTCCTGCACCTCAAAAGCCCCATTCGCAAAGGCATCTGTTTTAAAGATATCCTCTTTTTTATCAACAACAAGCCCGAAAGGCGAGAACATAGTTGGCGATGAAGTATACCCCCCATGGTCAAGAGACTCCCGGAGAGATTCGCGTTTTGTTTTCAGGGGATTGGCGCGTATTGTTAAAGGAGGTTCGTGATTATTGGCAGAGCATAGCACTTCCACCACCCCTGGTTCATGAAACTCTTTCAACCATTTATCCACAATCCACGCAGGATGTGAATGATAAACCGAAATATATTCTACAGGTGCATTTTCTTTATCCGGGAAGAGTATTTTATTGTTATTTTTTATTATCCCCTCGACCGTCCTTATTACAAAACCTTCGAACCTTTTCTCATCCACGCAAAGTGCCGTCGCGTTATTTATAACACCGGTATTCGATGCCCCGGTAAACACTGCCTGGTAAGTGCAAATCCTGAGTATGTTGAGAATATTTAAATCAATATCGGGAAGCGAGGCTCTTGATGCATGTTCGATAATAAAGTCAATCCGTCCCCTGTGGCGCAGGATTCCGTAGGTGAACTCTACGATGGTTGCTTTTTCGGCGGATGGAAAAGTTTCATTTTTAAAAATCCCGCCAAGCAGCATATCGGGATATTTTTTCCCTGCTATTATTGAATTCAGGAGCTGAAGGATAACGAAATACGCTTTTTGTCTTATGAAAATGCTTTTATTTCTCAAAAATTATCATGCCGGTTTTAATATGAGTTGTCTCCTCGTCAGTAAGTTCCCTGCTCCTGGCATTTTTTGCAATTATGGCGCTGTTTCCAAGAGGATCATCGATGATAACGGTTATCTCATAATTACCTGCCTTAATTTTTTCCAAAATCGAGAGAAGTTCCAGTGCGCGCTCTGTTTTTTCTTTCTCGTCCCAGCGTGTCACCATTCCAAGTATTTCTTCAACCCTGTCAAGCACGCCTTCGATATTAGAGACAAAAGATTCAGAGGCGGGGCCAGGCTCTATGTTTACACCGAGTTCAGGAATCCTTATCGTCCCTGACGTGGAACGCACCACCCGCGCGTCAAGGTCGTCCTGGTTTTTTATTTTCAATTCGTAACGCACAGGCTTACTCTGTGCCAGTATTAAAGTATCCGAATATCGGAATCCGCATTCACACAGGGAAGTAATATGCATCACTTCCCCGAAAAAAGGAATATTATTCGGAACCCAGTTTGTCAGGAGTTCCTTATGACAGAGCGGGCAAACGCTTCTGGTAACAGTTAATGGGTGAATTGGTTCAGAGTTCACTTTAATTTTTGTCTATCAATGCGCACTCCGCGCGGGGTCACGATGACCTGGTCTTCTTTTATCATTGCAATGTCGCCGTGGACATCGTTAACTACCTGCTTTAAGTCTTTAATCGCCCTGTCGAAAACCAGTTTATCCTTTCTTGCAGGTGAGACATCGATCATAAGTATATTCCCATTATAAACCTGTTTCTTTAATTCAGGCATCATGTCGAGCCCTGAAAGCTCTGCTATGCGGATATAAGTGCCTGTAGGCTCACCCTTAAAACCCTCTTCGAATTCTGATAAATCAAGTTCTTGATAATCTTCTGCCTCTGATTTTACCTTTTTCCCGCTTCCAAGGAACTTATCTAAAAATTTTGCAGCCATGAAATCATCACCTTTACTCCTTACTGTTTATATCTATTTATCTATTTCTGTTCAAGCTTCCATATTTCATCTCCAACATAGTGGATGGATTTGACCGCCTTGCCTTTTCCTCCCACCATATCCCTGCCCGGCATAAGTGCCCTTCCGATAGCTAATGCCTTTCCATGTGCCTCTTCTGCAATTATAACAAGGTCGCCCTCTTTTATAGAAGGGTCTGCAGCAACTATTCCAGGACTCATCACATCTGCCCCGTTTATAAGAAACTTCACAGCCCCGGGGTCCACTACAACTTTACGCCTCACAGGATTCAGTTTGAGAGCACCCTTTACTGTGGGGAATATCTTTCCTTCGATTTTAAACAATAATGGTTCGCCGTCCACGAATATGAAATCACACTCATCGGACTCGACGTACTCAAGCTTCTTATCCTCAAATGCTGATGCATCCCCGAAGGCTTCCACTATGTCATTGACGAGGGCTTTTTGGTCTGTCTTTCTCAGCACGTTCCGCGATTTTATCTTCATAAAGGGTTACGCCCCTTTATGACGTATAGGGTATGCAAAGCATACTCTTCCCGAGTCACGCCTCGGGAGGGCGTGTCCACGTATGTCTTCGCCATACGTGTGCGCGGTGTAAACTGACGCAACAGTTTTTGATAAAATTTTCTTAAAGTTTTTCATTAGTCACCAATAGTTTTAAGTATTCTCCGAGCCACTCTGGAATACTATTGAACTAATGGCTTATTAATATTAAGGAAGGTTTTATGGGAAACAGACCCCTCGACATTCTAAATAATGCATTGAATAAATCAGTACTGATTCGGTTAAAAGGCTCGCGGGAATTCAGAGGCGAGTTACAGGGCTACGACATACATATGAATATCGTGCTTGCAAATGCCGAGGAAATAATAGAGAGCGGAACACGGAAACTCGGAACAGCAGTGGTCCGAGGGGATAATATAGTATTCATTTCTCCATAAAAAGGTGATAATAAATGTCAAAAGGTACGCCTTCAATGGGTAAGCGGCAGCATAAGACCCATGTAAAATGCAGAAGATGCGGAAGCGTTTCATTCAATACCCATACAAAAATGTGCGCATCATGCGGATTCGGTAAGACAGCACGCATGAGATCGTACAAATGGCAAGAAAAATGCGGTTATTAAAATATGCATGAAGAATGCGGCATAGTGGGCGTCTCTTTTAAAGATGAAGCACATGCCGCGCTGTCAATCTATTATGCACTTTATGCCCTCCAGCACAGAGGACAGGAATCCGCTGGCATAACAGTCCATGACGGCACCAATGTACAGACTTTAAAAGGCATGGGGCTCGTGCCTGATGTTTTTAACAAGGCGGATATACAGAAACTAAAAGGCTATGTGGGTATAGGGCATGTGCGTTATTCCACCACCGGGGGTTCGAAGATCGAGAACTGCCAGCCACTGCTCGTGAGTTTCAAAAGCGGCACTATAGCAATTGCGCATAACGGTAATCTTGTAAATTCAAAAGAACTGAGGAATGAGCTTGAAAAGGAAGGAAGAATATTCCTCTCGGATTCCGATACCGAGGTCATTGCGCATCTTCTGGTTAAAGAACTCATGCACAACGAGCTTCCCGATGCTGTCAGGGATATGATGAAAAAACTTGTCGGGTCTTATTCGCTCGCCATTCTGGTGGACAACAGGCTTGTCATCGTACGCGACCCGCTTGGAGTAAAGCCGCTGTGCCTTGGAAAAATAGATGATGGTTTTGTGGTGGCTTCCGAGAGCGTGGCAATCGATATCCTGAATGGCGAGTTCATCCGCGACGTAGTTCCAGGGGAGATGCTGATTTTCTCCAACGGGACATACGAAAGCCACGAGCTTGTTAAATCAAAGAATTGCGCCCACTGCGTTTTCGAATACATCTATTTTGCACGGCCTGATTCTGTCATCGACGGGCAGCTTGTGTATGATGTGAGGCTTCGTATAGGCAAAGCGCTTTTTGAAGAACATCCGGTTAAGGCAGACATCGTTTCCCCGGTGCCAGACTCCGGAATCACCTATGCAATTGGTTTCTCAAAGAAGTCAGGCATAGATTATATGGAAGGACTGATGAAGAACCGCTACATCGGAAGGACTTTCATCATGCCTGGTCAGGATATGAGAGAGACTGCTGTGCGGCTGAAGCTCAATACCATAAAACCAAATATCGAAGGGAAAAGCATTGTGCTTGTCGATGACAGCATAGTCCGCGGCACAACTTCTCGAAGAATAATAAATTTAATCCGAAAAGCCGGGACAAGAGAAGTGCACATGAGGGTAGCAAGCCCGCCCATTATCTCGCCGTGCTATCTTGGAATCGACATGGCTACGCGTGATGAACTTGTGGCTGCGCATAAAGCCGTAAAAGGGGTGGAGGCTCTAATTAACGCCGACTCCCTGGGATATTTAAGTATCGAGGGTCTTGTGAAATCAATAGGAATTCCCATGGATGACCTATGCGTGGGATGTTTGAGCGGTATTTATCCTGTTGAAATTCCGGGTGAGCGCTGCTCCAGGAGGCAGTTGAAGCTGTCGGAGTTTGATGAACCCGTGAAAAAAGAACAGATATCCTTGGTTCATCAGATTTAAGGGAACATGCAAAAGCGCGCTAAACTCATCTCAGTATTGACAGACGTACTAAAACAAAAGTTCAACCAAGACCTCTTAGCCGTCGTATTATTCGGCTCCATCGTCAAAGGCAACTTTACAAACACCTCCGACATAGATGTCCTTGTAGTCTGCGAAACTCTCATAAAAGACTGGCGAGCGCACGATAAAATGACTCTGGAACTTACAGAAGACATAGAATTAAAATACGCTACTTCAATTCATATGGCTCTTGTAAGCAAGGATGAAATTTCACATGCAATAGATTCAGTTGCTCCATTAATGCTTGAAATTTACGAAGCTAATGAGATAATTTACGAAAAAGATAACTTCTTTACGCAATTATTGAACAGTTTTGGAAAAAATCTCAAAAGCCTGCATGCTACCAAAATAGAAAAGGGTGTCTGGAAAATTCCAGGTCTGGCTGTGATAGAAAGTGGCTGATGTAAAACAATGTTGAAATTGAGTTAGTAAGACTGCAATAGCGTCATTATTTTCATGGAAAAATATTTAAGATTAAACATATTATGATGAAATAACTGAGGGAAAACTAAAAAAGAGAGAACCGATATTAAATAATGAGGCATACTAACTATGGGCATAATAAAAAGGCTGGGGCTGAATTTTACCTGGTTTAAAAAATTATTCAAGAAAAGGAAGGCGAGAATCGGAATATACGGTCCTCCCAACGCCGGGAAAACCACGCTTGCAAACAGGATTGTGAGGGACTGGACTGGCGATGCCATGGGCTCGGTATCACATATCCCGCATGAAACGAGAAGGGCAAGAAGGCGGGAAGGCGTTACCATTGAATGCAACGGTTCGTCTGTGACGCTTGACATCATAGATACCCCCGGGCTTGCTACCAAGATTGATTTTCACGATTTTATGGCGTTCGGTCTTAGCGAGGAGGAATCCAAAAGACGTGCTAAAGAAGCCACCGAAGGGGTGATTGAAGCCGTCAAATGGCTCGATGACCTCGATGGCGTGATACTCGTGATGGACGCTACGGAAGACCCGTACACGCAGGTGAATGTGGTCGTAATAGGCAACATGGAGGCGCGGAAACTACCGCTTTTGATAGCTGCCAACAAGATTGACCTCCCCAACTCCTCCCCGGCAAGGATTCACAGCGCCTTCCCGCAGCATCCCCTTGTGCCCATATCCGCTCTTGAGGGACAGAACATAGAGCTGCTGTATCAACAGATTGCAGAACACTTCGGGTGATTAATAATGAAAAACTTTAAGAAAGTTTTATCAAAAGAAGGGTATGCGAAGCATACCCTATACCGGATAAAGCGAGGTGTCGCTTTATGAACGGAATTCAAATGGATCTAATATCAGAGGATAAACTCGATGGCATGACCTCGATGGAGAAGGTGCGGTTGATCTTGGATGAGGTAAGAAACGGGAAAATTCTCATACTTGAGAAAGGACTCACGCCGAACGAGCAGACAAAACTCATAGAGCTGACCATGACCGAGATATCACCGGATGATTTCTCAGGGATTGAGATCGAGAGCTATCCCGTAAAGCAGAGCGATACTTTTTTGAATAAACTGCTGGGAAAAACCTCTCTCAAGACCAGGCTTACAGTCATTGGTCTCGCTTCCCAGTTAAAGACCATAAAAAAGGACAGGGATTTGATAAGCGCCCTTGTTTCAGCCCCTTAAATTATGCCGCATAAATGTACCAGATGTGAGAACGTTTTCAAGGACGGCGCAGCCATAATACTGAACGGCTGCCCGAAATGCGGCTGGAACAAGTTCCTTTATGTGCGGGATATAACACCAGAATCACAGCCTGAAAAAACAGCACAGACTGAAGCAATTCCGTCCGCAGCCTCGAAATTTATCAAGGAGGTGGATGAGCTTCTCGGCAATAAAACGGAGCCCGAATCAAAAACGAAATCCGAAGCGAAACCGCAGGAAATTGGCGAGAGGGTGGAATCTGTGAGGATATTATCCCCGGGTTCATACGAATTGAATCTTGAATCATTGCTGGAAAGAGACGAGATCGTCATGGCGCTTAAAGAGGACGGCACGTATCTCGTTCATCTGCCCTCTGTTTTCCAGAAAAAGAAGCATCATGAGCGGTAGAATGTATTGGGTGTAGAATTCAGGTTGGAATATTCGCTGGTGCGGGGCGAGTCAGGCGTATATACAATTATTGCGTTAATGCTGGCTCCAAGCCTGCGCGAATCATGTAAATAAAAACCCTTTTCAAGCCTCGAAACGTTGTTAACCCTGAGAATTGCCTTATCCTGGTCCATTTTTATTATCTCGTAGTCGAAATTCGAGAATACAGCTTTTATTCTTGGCTCTATGCTTTTACTGCCGAACATTAGGATATACATTCTTGGTATTCTGCCAAGGTCGTAATTCACGGTGAAAACTGCATCCTTTTTGTCGAAATTGATGACAAGCGACGTGATGTCAAAAGGGCGGCTTTGGTTTCCCTCTGAAAGCGGGAGCATTGATACTAACACCATAAAAAGTATCAGGATTGCTATTTTCATCGAAGTTAGTATGCCCTCTGTAAATATATCCTTTTTCCACCTCACGGACTTTTCCGTAAGAACCAATCGGGGTAATGCCCCTTTGCCCACCTCACATCCACTTCACCATAAATAATGCCGCGCAGCGATTCGCTGTAATACAGCGTGAAAATAATATGTCCTGTCAACAGCAATATGGAGATTATCGCAAAAAAATCATGCACAATGAAGTTCAATTCCACAAAACTGCGGCTGAACATCGACTTCATCCAGACCACATAACCCGATATAGAAAGCCCTGTGATAAGGAGCAGGGTCACAAGTAAATTCACTTTCTGACCGCCGTTGAACTTGCCTGCGACATGGGTCTTCTTTTTTCTTAAGAATTCGATGAACCATCTAAGATCGTCATAAGTCCATGATATCAGTTCTTGAATATCATTCCGGGTTGATATGCTGCTGAGGGCATATATCATGGGAGGCAATAAAATAAAAGGAAGGGAAGCATACAGGTGAACCATTTTTACCAGAGGGTCGCCAAGCAGCGATTTTGGCGTGATAAATATACCGATGCCTGTTATAAGGAGCCAGATGAAAATTATGGCATGAGACCAGTGTAATACTCTTGTATTGGTATCGAACCTCAATATTCTCACGGATAAGACACTCCATCCACCTTATAGCCAAACCTTTCCCAGTAGCCTATTTCCTGTGTATTTGTCAGGGTTATCCTGTTGACCCATTTCACATTCTTATATCCGAACATCCGGGGCATCACAAGGCGCAACGGCCTGCCCTGCTCCTGCGGCAATGCTTCATCGTTCAGCATGTAAGCCAGCATGACATAAGGTTCAAGAGCTTCTTTTATCGAGAGGCTGTCTTTGTATATGCCGCTTGCAGAGTGGAATGTTGCAAATGCAGCATCTGGAGCAAGACCTGCCATCTCAAAAAGCACTTTTAACCGCACGCCTTTCCATTTCACATTTTCCACAGACCAGCCTTCCACGCAGTGAAATTCAGTAACCTGTTCTTCACTTTCAAGCTTTAAGAGTTCCTCATAGCTGATGGTGAGTGTTTTGCTTACAAGCCCGTCGATTGTAAGCTTCCACGTATCAGGGTCAAACGTAGGTGTCTCCTCTATGCTCCGTATCCTGAATGTGTTTATGGTATTTATCCCTATATTTTTAAGTAGGCTTAAACCTGCGAGTATTATACCAAGAAAGATGCCAAGATAGAGCAAAAACCTTCGCCGGCTTAAAATCGATATTGATTCTTTTTCTTTATTCAAGATATTCCCTGTAATTTTTGGTCAGCGATAGTTAAATACCTATCTTTCTATTTCAAATAATTATTCGCAGCCTTTGAAAGAAAAAAGGGAAAGATATTTGGGGTATTAGCTCACTACTTGAAATCATGGAAAAAAAGAGTCCATTTTTTACTGCTTCCGCTGCTGCAGTACTATATTTTATCATATATATCATATTAAAATACCTGCTGCAAAACAGGGTTGTGGATTGGCAGGGTGCTTTCTTGGGCGCTGTTGTTTTCTGGATTGTTATTTTCCTCGTGCATTATTTCCTTAACAGGCAATATGGCTAATTAACGATATGAGTTTTATCATAATATTTTTTTCAAAAAAAAGTACACTATATATGCAACTATTAAAATTACAACTATTTCTATAACAAATACTGTAATCACCCATAAAATCCGAATTATAAAATAAGCAAGAATTAAAGCAATGACTGCAATAATAATATCTGTGAGTTTCATAAACACATCATTATTTTCTATACATAAATCTTTATCCTGCAAGTTAGCATGCGCATAGGAATAATACTCCACGGTCCTGAGATTGTCGATACGGGGTCAGCAAAGCGGATAATCGATATGTTCAAGAGGAAGCACGATGTGACGGCAAAGCTCGGGGGAACCATGGGACGGACTGCAGTGCTCGATGCAGGTCTTGAAGACATAATCGGCATATCAAAGGGGCTCACTCCGAGCGAAACCATTCTTTCTATAAAGGACGCCATAGACCTTGCTGTACTTCTCAACCACGGAAAAACCCTTGATACCGGACGCTCTTTCGGGCAAATAGTGGCATCGAAAATCTCACAGATTCCCCTTGTCCATATCGAGCGCCCGGACTGCGGCGGCAGGATAATTTACTACACTCAGGAGGCAAAACGCTGCGCAGAATATGTCAGGCACATGCTGCGTGAAACATACGACCTCCCAATCGAGTCAGGCTGCCCGGCACCCTCGCATATCAGAACAGACGGCGACCTTGTTATCCGCCGTATATCGGGCGCATTTGTGGGTGAAAACATACGCCTCGATGGAATTGTTGTGGGGGAGATTACACATCATGAACCTGAAATCGTTTGCAGGGACGGCAGGATTGTTGAGCTTAGAGGCATAAAAGCAAAGCCGCACGGTCTTGAAAAACTAAAAAACAGGAGAACTGATCTTTTCACGGCAAGGGTCAAGACAGGAAACATCAGGCGAAGCCTGCACGAACCCAGGATACGAAAAATGTTGTGCAGGACACCATGTTCCAGAATCGCCATCATCGACCACTGCGCAGAGTCCACATTTGAGCTTGTAAAGGATGCGGGGCTTGTTATCACAGTTGGAGATGACACCACCGCAATTGCGGCTGACATATTAGCACGCCTTGGCATTCCAGTTATCGGGATTGTGGACGGGGATATGGATGGCGTGCTCGGGAATGCGGTGGTTCCTATGGGTTCGGTTGTAATTCGCGTCAAGCCGGGATTTGATGATATCGTGGGCAGAGAAGTGTTCGAGATATTAATGGGAGGCGAACAGGAAATCAGCATGGAGTGGAGCGAATTGCTTGCAAGGATACTTGCGCTGGCTGAGAAATATGTGGTGGATGTGGGGTATTATTGAGTCGTGTGGAATTCAGGATTTGTTCACATGAGCAAGCTTATAGCGTATTAGAGGAATTAACATTATTATTTGTAGATTAAGAGGGCAGATATGAATAATAACTTCGCATCACGACTTGTTGCCACATGAAATATCATGCCTAACTCTAAAACTGTCACAATCGGTCATCTTTCCACCGTGTACCACACCTCCTTCATCCTGATGGGCACAGACTGGCTTGAAAAAGCAGGCATCCATGCAAACTGGAAGCTCTTTGCCTCAGGACCCGATATTGTAAAGGCTTTTGAAAATAAGGAAATCGACCTTGGCTATATCGGTCTTCCCCCTGCCATTATAGGCATTGATAGAGGAGTTCCGATCATATGCGTGGCAGGCGGTCATGTTGAGGGGACTGTGCTGGTTGCTCAGGAGGATTACAGTACACTCGAAGAACTGAGGGATTTCAACTCCACGCTGGCGCAGTTTAAAGGAAAGATCATCGGCTCTCCTCCAAAAGGCTCTATCCATGATGTCATCATTAACAATGCTCTTGAGAAGGCGAAGCTCGATATCAAGGTGAAGAACTTTGCATGGACAGACTTTGTGCTTGAGGCGCTGGTGGATGGGGAGATAGAAGCAGCAGTCGGGACGCCCTCACTTGCCGTGGCAGCATCGCGTGCCTGCAATGCAAAAATTATAATTCCGCCGCATGCTCTCTGGCGGAATAACCCAAGCTACGGCATAGTTATCAGAAAAGAATTGATGCAGTATCCTGATATGATTCTGAGCTTTCTCGAAATGCATGAAATGGCAAGTAATTTCATAAGGGAAAAACCTCTGGATGCTGCAAGAATAGTCTCTCAACTCACAGGAATCGTGGACGAGGATTTTGTTCTTGAAGCGTACCGTGTCTCACCAAAATACTGCGCTGCGCTATCGCATGAGTTCGTTGCCTCCACGATGGCTTTTGTGCCTGTGCTTCACAGGTTAAAATACATCTTGAAGGAAATACCCGAAAGTGAAATATTTGAATACAGTTTTATCAATAAAGTCCACACTGAAAAACAGCATTATAATCAACCCTTATAAAACGGCTCCCGCATATCCATTGCCAGCTTCATCAATTCTACTATCTCTTCAGGCTCTTTATTGTTTACGTCCACAAGATTATCATTCCTGAAAAGACAGGGCTTCAGCCTCCCATCCGAAGTGACGCGAAGCCTGGTGCAATTGGCACAGAAATGCGAATTATCAATTGGGCGCACAAGTTCGACCTCAACCCCATCTATATAGTATTTCTTTCTCCTGTGCATCGCCCGTTCTTTAATATCCGAGGCTTTTGATTCCAGGAACTTTTCTATTTCATTGATGTCGAGCTTGTAGTTTGCCGCTTTACGAAAATCCATCAATTCTATCAATTGCAGGATAACCTTTCCTTCATACCTGCGTATAAAATCCATCATTTTTTCTATTTCGTCATCATTTATACCTTTGAGCAGCACCATATTGAGTTTGACTGGCGCCAGACAATCGACCGCAGCTTCAATCCCTTCCAGTACGCTGCTGACATCACCTCCCGTGACTTTTCTGTATTTTTCAGGCGAAAGAGAGGGAAGGCTTATATTGATACGGGAAAGCCCGCTCTTTGCAAGGCTCTGCACCCTTTTTGATAAAAAAATCCCGTTGGTCGTAGCCGAGATGTCCTTTAGCTCAGGAAGGGATTGGATTATATTTTCAAAGTCATCCCTCATTAAAGGTTCCCCTCCCGAGAATTTTACCTTGCTTATGCCAAAAGTCTTAGAAGCTTCGACTATATTTGTTATAGTGTCGGCTGTCATCTCGGTTTTAATATCCCGGCTCTCGCCTTCACGATGACAGTAAATGCAATTCAGATTGCAGCGGTTTGTGATGGATATTCGCAGGCTGTTTATTGTCCTTCCATAGGCGTCTGTCAACTGCATGGGTGCCCTTTATCCTCCGGTCACAACCCTCAGTACTTCAACGTCCTCCTGCGACACTTTCTCATCCAGAGGTACAGGAGCGCCGCTTCGGAAAACAAGAACTATTTCGGGATTAATGTGAAGGGAATCAAGCAGTTCTTCGTATGTAGAATCCGGTGAAACCTCCAAGTTTTCTTCTTTAACACCCCCTGAAAGGAGCCTTACTTTTATCTTCACTATTATTCCTCGGGCAGCTTCTCCAACTCCACTTCTGTTTTCGTTAAGTCCCCAAGATGCTCTTCTATCAGTTTATTCTCCAGAATCTTCTGTTTTTTCTCGCCTTTTCTCTCCAGTTCCCGCTTTTTTAGTTTTGACATTGTTACCTCACAATTACAATTTTTATCGAATTAAATACCAAACAGTACGAAAATAATGGTTTCTCTGTTGCGTAGTGTTACTAAGATTCCTGTGTTTATTAATGTTTTGGGTTCAGAATTCGGACAAGAACCCACACAGCAATTACACCTGTTGAATAAATTAAAAAAATCAGGATAAAAAATAAAAAATGAGTTAGTAGTTAGGGTATGTTTGGCGGGCTTGAGGACAGAGTGGTATATTTTATGTAGGGGAACCCGTTGGCAACATGACAGCCATTGCAGCCGTTTATAGTATTATTGTATGCTGTCTGGAATGCCTTCCAGTCCTTCGCGTTGATGGTATTATTCAGCGGTTCAAGCCAAGTTGCTTCGAAGTTTTTAAGCATAGCAGCCCTTGCAGATCTCGTGGTCTCTCCAACTTCCTGTATCTCTCTTGCCTCTTTCAGTTGGTATGCGGCAAGCTCCCAGTTGCCATTCATAGCGGCATAATACATTGTGTAGAACCTGTTGCCATATTCAATCATCACAGTGCCAAGACCGGGCTGGATTTCAGCAATCTGGTCAAGCGTAAGACTGTTGTGAGTGGTCGGTATCGGTGTCTTATTATCAAAACCGCCTGGCGTTGGCGTTACTTGCGGAGCGGGTGCAACCTTGTAGCTTGCACTTAAAGCTGCGCCAGCTATTATTATGGCTACGATTGAAATCACAATCGGAACGATGGTTTTACTTTCCATATAGTTTACCTCCTCTTTTCAACTACATACTTTTTTGGACGTTTGTCCCAGCGAGCCCTAACGAGCCCCATCCTTACCCCTCAAGGGGCATAATACAAAGTTGAATTTATGAATATATAAGGCTTTATTGGCAAAATTATAAGGACTGGATTATATTAACTTATATTCCCTGCTACCGCATCCTATTTTCCGAGCTGCCTCGATATGTATCCATGGATTTACACCCCAAACGCTGTTTATCGACCTGCCGTTTATCTTCATCCTCTCGTTAATCAGATCTATTGTCGCAGCATCAATCGCCACAGGGTCTCTTCCTGCAAGTATCCCTATGTCTTCCACGAAGCGCTCTCCTGAAAAATTAAAGCAGTCGCATCCTGGTGTGAGGTCATAAACCCAGTTGATGTATCCAATCCTTCCCTTAAGGAATTTTATTGGCCCGAGCGCAGCTTCGCCCAGCCTTTTTTGCATTTTATCGGTGGCATCGGGTGGAGGAATGATGGCCTCCTGCTCGCAGGCATCGGCACAGGATAGCTCACCGCAGCATTTTGACTGGTCGATATCGGGCGGAGTTATGGCACCCCACGGGCATACTTCCACGCATTCGTTGCAAAGAATGCATTTTTCAGGGTCGATGGAAGGCCTGCCTACCTCATGAACCTTTATCTTACCTTTGCGGTCAAGACAGCCCATTCCAAGATGCTTCACAGCCCCTCCGAATCCCGAGCCTGGATGCCCTTTTCCATGCGATATGACTATCATCGAATCCGCCTCTGCTATGGCTGAGGCAACTGTAATGCTGTCAAGCGCCTCGCCGTTGAGCTGTATCTCTTTTCCATCGCCGCCCCTTAATCCATCTGCCACAATAAACGGGGCATTCATGCTTGCATGGGTAAAACCATTCATGGCAGCACCTTTTATGAGGTCTGCGGCGTTGAGTTTCATACCCCTGTACAATGTGGTTGTGTCTGTCACAAAAGGTATACCTCCTGCCTTTATGACAAGGTCAACCACGGTTCTCACAACCACCGGTCTTACATGGGTAGTGTTCCCGTACTCGCCTGGATGTATTTTTATTGCTACGATATCACCATCCCTTACAGGTGAAATGTGAGGAAAAATCCTCTTTATCTGCTCGGGCTGGTTATCCTCAGGCTTTGTGATTTTTGCATCTTTGAATATAATTTCATTCAAGATTATCATTCCTTGTCTTATTTAGTTGCAGATATTTATACCATTATCGATTTTGTTGGAGAGTAATCGCAATGCTTATGAACCCGATTCACATACATACCTCTATGGAAAAACGGGTTGGATCGATAGAAAAAATATGATAAAATGAAGGTTAACAGATGTTAGAAACTCCTGGAGAGAGGGTAGAGTTATTGAAGGCAGGCATCACAGGTGAAACTATAGAAAAGCTTTATGTAATGTATAATAACTTCAAAATAGTGCGAACTCCTTTGCGTATTGAGCTTGTTGAAATTGATATAAATAATAACTCCACTTCATGCCGTGAAGCATCTGCCGGGTATGCGGTAGTATAGCGGGGCTTAATAAAATTTATATGTGCTAACTGCGTTAGCAGACAAGCCTATGAGCGTCGATGTAAATCGTTATAAGTGCGGATACTGCGGAGCATGCGTGGGGGTATGCCCTGTGGGCGCGCTTGAACTTGTGGAGACCTGGATTGAAGTGGACAATACATGCACCAGTTGTGGCGTTTGTGCGAAAATATGCCCTGTGGGCGCGCTGGTGGTTGTTAAATGAAAAACTTTAGGAAAGTTTTATCAAAAACTGTTGCGTCAGTTTACACCGCACACACGTATGGCTTCGCCATACGTGGATTCATAAAGCGAGGTGTCGCTTTATGAAGAATAGGTATGATGTAATTGTCGTGGGAGCAGGACCTGCAGGTTCGATAACCGCAAAAACCGCTGCTTCGGGCGGACTTTCGGTATTGCTTATCGAAAAAAGGCAGGAGATTGGGGATCCTGTGAGATGCGCTGAAGGGGTAGGCAAAGACGCTTTGATAAAGCATATAGAACCTGACAAAAAATGGATAGCAGCCGAAGTGAAAGGTTCCATGATACTTGCACCTGACGGAACTGAGATTAAAATGTCTGAGGATGCGTCCAGTAAGAAGATCGGTTACGTTCTCGAAAGAAAAGTTTTTGACAGGGCGCTTGCCCAAAAAGCCGCTATGGCCGGAGCCGAAGTGATGGTAAAGACAAGGGCAACAGGGTTATTACGGAATAACGGAAAAGTTACAGGGATCAATGCCATGTACATGGGAGAAACGCAGGAGATAAAAGCTGATATAGTGATCGGCGCAGACGGTGTTGAATCCAAAGTTGGAAGATGGGGCGGCATAGACACATCATTAAAACCTGGTGATATCGAAACCTGCGCACAGTTTTTGGTTTCTAATATCGACGCCGGCGAATACAGTAAGTTCTTTCTGGGTGAGAAATATACGCCGGGAGGATATGTATGGATTTTCCCCAAAGGCGAAAACACGGCGAATGTGGGATTGGGAATACTTGGAAGCAAATCCGGAAATGTCAGGGCGATTTCACTCCTTCAAAGATTCATAGATAACTATATGCCGCATGCTAAAATCCTGGAAATAGTAGTTGGCGGAGTTCCTGTCAGCGGGCCGATAAAGCAGACTATAACAGATGGGCTGATGCTTGTGGGCGATGCTGCCAGGCAGTCCGACCCCCTGACTGGCGGAGGCATTACCAATGCCATGGACGCAGGGAAGATGGCGGGTGAAGTTTGCATCAGGGCAAAGGAAAACGGGGATTATTCTGTTAGGACCTTAAAGGAATATGAGGACAAATGGCGCGCTTCCATTGGAAGGGAGCTAAGTAAATCCCTGCTTGTTAAAAACCTGCTTATTAAACTCACGGATGAGCAGTTAAATCAGCTTGCACATTCGCTCAATGGTATAGATGTCAGCGGGATGGAACTATCCTCGTTACTGCTTGTTTTATTCAAGAAAAATCCAAAGCTGCTGTGGGAACTCAGGACGTTGTTTAATCCCCGCATTTAAATGCGGGGTCTTTATTCCTTCCCGAAGAAGCTTCTCATCATGGGATGCATCTCCATCATCTGCTGGCTTGCTATGTCCTCATACAGCCTGTACATGATGCTCACCGTAAGCAACAAGCCCGTGCCGCCCGCCCCTCCAAGAGTGCCAAGAAGGCTGGCTATGAGCGTGAGCAGACCTATGAATGCGCCGCCAATTACCGTTACCTTTGGGATATACCGCTGCATCACCCTCTCCAGAGTCCCGCTGCTTCTGCGATATCCTGGTATCTGCATCCCGGATTTTTGGATTTTTTCAGCCACGCTCTTTGCCCCCATGCCGGTTGTCTCAATCCAGAAGAGAGCAAATATAATGCCGCCTATTATGAGCAGGAAAGCATCGGTTGCAACATGAAGCACGATCTGCCAGAAAGCAGGAGCTGGAACCCCCAGGCTTGTGAACTGGGATGAGACGAGTGAGGGTATCCAGTTGCTGGGGCCCTGGATAGGAGAGAGATAATACATAAGACCCGACACAGGCGTATTCTGCTTGAACTCTCCCAATATCATAACGCCTCTGCTTGAAAGAAGAAGCCCTATCATCTGGATATTTGCCTGCAGGGCTCTTACCAGAATCATGGGCAAAACACTGGCATAGATAAGCTTGACAGGAAAGCGCCCGCGAGCTCCCCTGACAGCGGCATGAGCCAGCGGTATTTCGATCCGTGTACTCTCAGCATAAACCACCATCAGGTATATGATCACAGTGCTGAACAATGCTAGAATACCGCCCTGTATCAGCAAAAATAGTATTCCATTACTGCTCAGGATATAGTCCAGCCCTGGTATAGGTGAGGAAGGACCAGCCAGATAAATCCATTTTGGGATAAGCCCTATCGGCAACCCTGTCTGATCACTTTTCCAGTTGAATATGCCTGTGACAATCTGCTGCGACACCCCGGCAATAATGAACAGACCCACACCTGAGCCTATGCCCCACTTGGAGACAATCTCATCCATATAGAGAATCAGAATGCCCCCGATACAGATCTGTATGAACAAGAACAGGGTTATCACGCTCACAGACACGCCAAGCTGCGCAGCCAATCCAGCGTCGGGGCGCATATAGCCGCCAAGAATCTGCGGCAGCGCCTCAAGTGCTACCATCACAAAGACAAGAAGCTTCTGCAAACCCTGGAAAATAGCCTGCTGGTGGGGGTTGGAGAGATCCATTTTAATGACATTCGCACCCACAAGTAACTGCAGCACAATCGAAGCCGTTACTATCGGTCCTATTCCAAGAACCATGATCGAACCCGAAGCACCGGCGAAGAAAGCACGGTAGAGTGCAAAAAGGTCTATCGAGCTTTTATCCAGCCCGAATAGAGGGACATTCGCCAGAGCGAAATAAAGAACCAATATTCCAAGCGTCCATCCCAGCTTTTTCTTGAAATGTACATGTCCTTCAGGTCGCGAGACTGCAGGCAGGCGGTTCAGCAGTGGTGCAAGACTTTCAAAAGCCATATTGATTACTCAGGTTCAGGCGTCTCTATCCGGGCTATTGCCTTCCCTTTGGCATCCTCGATTTTCTTCTTGGCTGACGAGGAAAACTCATTTGCTGTGATATAGAGGGATTTAGTCACTTTTCCGCTGCCCAGCACTTTTTCGATACCGATATTTTCAAGTTCGATGTGGAAAGCATCGTTCTTCTTTTCCGCAAAGCCATCTATTACTAATTGTTCTATGGCTTCATCGAGCTCTCCTACGTTGACTATGACCTTATCTGCCATTGTGGATAATGGTCTCTTGAATCCATGCTTTCCAAAGCTCAAACCCCGCTGCATTGCCCTGACGAAGTGATGCTTGCATGTTCCGGCATTCCCTCTGCCTCCGCGGCTTCCTCCGCCTCTTCTATTCTTATGCGTTCCTCCGCCGCACGTTCTCGAACCCCTGAATTTCTTAGTCTTCTCTTTTGCCATAATTACCTCATCTTTATTAGCAGGGTATTTATTTCAGTGCCGTGGTCTCCGAGGTCCCCTCCTTCCTGGAAAGATCTTTTGGTGCCTTTAAGACCCTTCCTTGCAGGGTGCAGCCTGAAAATAGGCTTCAGTTTAGGAACCTCGCTCAGAGAAAGTTTCCCTTCGCAAACCGCTTTTGCAAGTTCTTCAAACGATTTGAATTTGGTGTTTTTGCTCAGGTATTCCTCGGTCAATGTTTTCCCGCCTTCAAGCTTCCCTCTATTTTCCAGCATCTGCGCAAGGGTTTGGGGATTAATTATGCCCCATGCAATGTAATCTTTTGCTTTATGAATCATACCCTTGTAATTTGGAGTTTCCGGCAAAATCGTACAGTGGTTTATCCTGTCAAGGTGCATCATGCTCAGTGTATCCCTGATGTCCTGCCGTGTCTTCACGCCTCCGCGTAGCCTGACTGCTGCGTACATTTTTCACACCTTCATCGTAGTGGTTTTCATAAGTGCATCAAAAGTCGCCTTCGCAAAATTGATGGTCGTCCTCGTCTCACCGTATACTTTTGTCCAGACATCCTTTATGCCGGCAATTTCCAGTACTTTTTTCGCGGTTCCGCCGGAAGCCAGCCCCAACCCGCGGGGCGCAGGTCTGAGTTCTATCACCACGCTCCCTGCTTTACCTTTCACCTCAAAGGGCACCGTATGCCCAAGACCGCAGCCGCATTCCCATGACCCGCAACCTCGTTTGACAGCTATTATATTCATCTTGGCAGCATCAATCGCCTTTCTAATAGCCACGCCAACCTGAACGTCCTTGCCCTCTCCGATGCCGATAAAACCATCGCCGTTGCCTACTATTACCGTGGCCCTGAATTTTACCCTTCTTCCTGAGTCAGTCATTCTCTGAACCATATTGATATCCAGAACTTCATCACGTATCTCAGGAAGTAATGCGTCCACGATCTGGTACTCTCTGATCGGCAGTCCTGATGCAAGGGCTTCACCCATGGTAGTTACCTGTCCTTCCCTGACCAGTTTACCCAGTCTTGTCTGGGGAACCCATTCCCCTGCTTCTTCTTTGAATCCTGTTTCTCTCATGCTATCACCTGAACTCGCCCTGGATCTTCTGCACAACTCCCTCGAATTGCTCTGATACGTTGGTTTTCCTGTATTTGTCTATATGCTTGCCCGTAATCCTGTCTTCCGAAGGGAATATCTCGGGTTCGTGGGGCACGTCAAGACCGGCATCCACAGCTCCTTTTAAAGCCGCAAATAACCTTCCGCCGCGTGTTGTATGATATAACCCGACATCAAGTATTGCCTCTTTCTGTCCGGTTTTCCTTGCACGGTATCCAAGCAATAATCCTGCAAGGTACGCGGATGTTATATTTCCCGTCCCACCCGTATACCCGTATTTCTTTAAATCCTGAGTATTTGCAGAAACAAGGGTTTTATCGCCTGCGTCTGCGAGAACTATTATCTGTACCATTGTGTTTTTTAAACTCTTTCTGATTACAAGCCTGGGCTTTTTGGAAATGAGCAGTTGTTTTCTTGCCCTGTAGTCGGTCTTACCGCTTCTCACCCTTCTGAATTTAACCCTGTATCTTGGTCCTGTTGCCATTTTTAAGCCACCTTACCTTTTTGCTGCTCGACATGTGCGTCTAAATGCGCCCTGCTTCTGTATTCCCCGCCTTTTGCTTTCCGGTACAATTTTCTGTATGTGGATTTATCAATGGTATTATTACCTTTCATTTCCTTGAGCCTTTTTCGCAGCGCCCGGATTCTTTTCATCCACATCTCCTTTTTGGGTCTCCTTGCACCTTTTGCCCCGCTTCTTGACCCGTGCCCCTTCCTGTGTCCATAAGCGCGCGCCTCATGGAACTTGCGTGCTCTTCCGCGGCTGATTCCTTGGATCTCCTTTTTCTCCACCTTTCCTTCCTCGATCAATTTACGGATATCCTCGCGTGTTAAGGCACCGGCTATATCCTTGGAGGCTTCAGGGTCAAGCCATACGCGATGCACCCCTATGTCCATAACTTCAGCAGCGAGTCGCTTCTGATTTGCCAGGTCTGTCATAATTATTCTTCCCTCCTTGTGGGGTTTAAAACTTTCAATCCTAATTCAGAGGCTCTCGTTTCTATCAGGCCGCGTTTTCTTGACCCCACGGTATGGGCAATCCGGGCAGCCTGTCTTCCAGCTTTGAGAGCTTCAAGCTCTTTAATATTATTCACCACAACCTCCTCGAACCCGGAAGGATGAAGTCCTTTCACAAGCGAGGGACTGCCGTAACCTGCCTCTACAAGCGGAGTTTTTCCGTGAAGCGAATACCGCGTCTTGTTATGGATGCCGTCGGGTCTTCTCCAGTAATCTGCAAGCTTCTTTTTCTTGTGTGAATCTGTCTGCCTGAAGTGCGGCTTCTTGCTTTTCTGTTTTTTCCTTATCTCAAGAAGCCTCTTAGTCTCGGCATCTATGGTAATAGTAATCTCTGGTGTTTCTTTTTCAATCGGCTTTTCTTCCTCAACAACCATTTCGCCAGCAGAGGTTTTAATCTTGTTTGCAAGTTTCTTACCTATTCCTTTGATACTTGCAATTTCATCCATGCTTGCCTTTTTTACCGAATTTATATCTTTAAATCCAGCATCATAGAGCAACTTCGCCTTTGCCTTGCCGACACCATCCAGGGTCGTGAGCTGTTCGATGGCTTCATCTTCCATGTTGTTCACCTCGTTCCACAAGGTAAACTCCATCCTGGAATACCCTTGGGTCAAATCGCCGGATTTTAGTAGCCGTCCTGATATTGGCTGCGGTCTGTCCGACATCTTCCTTATTCATGCCGGAAATAATAACCTGGTCACCTTTTATTGCCACATTGGTATTACCCAGGATACTGGCTTTCCTTGCCTTCTTTTCACCAAGGAAATTGCTTACCAGGACATGGTTTCCTTCTGCTTTTAATTGTATCGGAAAGTGCGAATAAACTACTTTCATTTTATACTCGTATCCGTTGGTTACACCTGTAATCATATTTTTTAAGTGGGATTCAAACGTGCCCAGCATTGCAAGCTGTTCCCTTCTTGGGACATTTGTTTCCACAACAATTTCCGAATCAACTTTCTTGATTGCGATTCCAGGGTACCAGAGATCTCTTTTAAGCTCTCCCTGCGGACCAGAGATTGAAACATTCATCTTATCGATAGTAACGTTCACTCCTTCCGGAATTGCAATAGTTCTCTTGGTTTCCATAACATTCACCTAATAAACATAAGCAAGCAACTGCCCGCCCAGTCCGTTCTCTCTGGCTTCATTATGGGTCATAACGCCGTCCGGCGTGGTCAGGATAATGGAGCCAAAGCCCCTTGCGGGCAGGAAGCGCTTTTCCCATTTCTCAAATTCGGTATTCTTGACAGCGTGACGGGGTCTTATTATTCCGCATTTGTTGATTTTTCCTTTAAGCTTTACCTTGAACAAACCGGATTTTCCATCGTCGACAAATTCGAATTCGCCGATATATCCTTTATCCTTCATAACCTTGAGCACGCTTCCTGTGAGTTTTGAAGCGGGCTTGATAGTACATTCTGGTTTGCCTATACTTTCTGCATTTTTTATTATTGACAATGCATCTGCGAGTGGATCCAATAACATTATAGTCACCTACGTATATTTCTCAAAGCCCATGTCATAGGCAATTTCACGGAAGCACTGCCTGCAGAGGTATATGCCGTACTTCCGGACAAGTCCCTGTTTCCTTCCACAGCGTTTGCAGGTATTGGCACCTCTTCCGAATTTTTTCTTACTCCGTTCCATTTAAATTACCTCCACGCCGTACTTCTCTTTTAAAAAAGAAATCGCCTCTTCTTTTTTCAATCTGTGGTTTTGCGGTATTTTATGTCTCTCGATTTTCCGGGCGCCTATCCTGTATCCCGGACGTTTCAATGCCACATTAATATCCATTCCATAGATGCCTATAGAGGGATCGTATTTCATCCCTGGGAAATCCGTGTGTTCCTCGATCCCGAATGAAAAATTCCCGTTTTCATCGAACTGGGACGCATTCAGTTTGTTATCTATGATTTTCAATGTAGTTTTAAGGAACTCGCCGGCTTTATTTCCCCTGAGCGTCACCTTGCATCCAATAGGTTCTTTTTTCTTTATCGAGAATGTTGGCAATGTTTTCTTTGCAATCGCTCTTACGGGCTTTTGCCTGGCAATAGCCTCGAGCAATTTTTCCGCAGTTGTCAAGCGCTCGCCGCTTTCTCCTGTCCCTATGTGAACCGTGACTTTAGCTACAGAAGGCGTTCTCATTTTGTCCATTTCATATCACCTTGATTTCAGGGGCGGATTCGCCTATAACAAACACATAATTTTCAATGGTCTCAAATTCCCCTTCATTGGATATTGCTACCATGTTTGTCCCAGAACCCCTGACTTTGCGGATTTGTTTTATCTTTCCAATCTCACCTGAATGTTCTCCTCCCACAACCATTGCAAGATTTCCTGGCTTATATGCTATGTGTTTCGCAATCTCGCGGTTTTCTCCCAGAAGGACGGTATCAAAAGTCTTGTAATCATTGGACGCCAGGATATTGCTTCCGTCATGCAGGTTGAGCTGCACCGTTCCTTTTTTCACAATAGTTTTGTTGTTGATTCTGCACAGCTTCATGGCGCCAGCATCTTCTTTATACAGTTTGAACCTGTTCTGTTTATCCAGAAGGACGCGATAATATTCGTTGGTTGCAGGAATTGATACTATATCGAAAAGACCGATAATGTATTTATAATCAGTTCTTGCTTTGCCGTCAACGAAAATAGTCCCTTCGTTAATTATTCGTCTGGCTTCCCTGCTGTTGTTCGCGAGTTTGAGCATGTCACGGACAACCACAAGCAGTGGAATCCCGGTTTCCTTCGAATGAGGTCCCGCATTGGCTCCAACCACCCAGTGATGCGTCTTTCTCGTAATCGGCCATGATGTTGGTGCTGCCACTCTTTTCTGATGTCTTCCCATTTAATCACCTAAGCGCTTTTCATCTTTGAGTTCTAATTTGGTTATCATTACGTTTGAGGGTTGTATCGGTCTTGGAACTTCTGTGCCATCCGCTTTTGTAACACTCACGCCATCAACCGTGATGGTCATCTTTTTAAGATTAATACCTGCTACCTTGCCATCCTTGCCTTTATGGTCTCCGCGTAATACTTTAACGGTATCGCCCGTACGCAGGGGTATGCTTTTCACCCCATGTTTTTCACGAAGTTCAGGGCTCAGCATTGCGCCCATGAGTTTATGTCTCATGTGGAGCGGCGCCTGGTATCTGGATTTTCTCTGTTTTCTTGGCTGCGTTGATGTCATGCTCCACCTACACTATAATCGAGGCTGCGGAGGATATCTTTGAATACCGCTCAGCGGCTTCCCTGGCAACCGGTCCTTTTATTTCCGTGCCCTTCGGCACCCCTTCGTCATCCACTATCACACATGCGTTATCCTCGAATGAAACTCTCATCCCATCGGGTCGCCTGAATTCCTTTTTCTGGCGTATTATAACCGCTTTGAACATCTGTTTTCTCATTTCCGGAGTTCCTCTCTTTACACTCACTATAAGAGTATCCCCGATACCTGCTCTGGGGTACCTGTTCCTGACCCCGCGATAATTCAATACCGAAATCACTTCAACCACTCTTGCGCCTGTGTTGTCTGCGCATTCCATTCTCGTAGCTGTGTTAATGGCGCGCGGGATTTTTGCTTTCAATCCCCTCATTTTCTCACCTCTATAATTACATACGATTTTGTCTTGCTCAAGGGGCGGCATTCAGCGATCGTTACGTTATCGCCCTGTTTTGCGCTCAGGCATGGAGGGTTATGGGCATGCACCTTGGTTTTTCTCTTCTCGTATCGCTCATATTTTGCAATCTTTTTCACAAATGTTCTCTGCACCACAACAGTCTTATCCATCTTATCGCTCACCACGACTCCGCTGAGAACCTGTCCTCGTACCGGGAGTATGCCATGAAATGGACAATTGGGATCGGTGCATTCTTTCGCTGGAGGTTGAACATCCAGCCCGATATCACGTGTCATTATTATACCTTCCTGAATTTTTTCTTGAATTTTGTCTGGATTCTGTTTTCGGGTTGCGAGAGCAATAATCTTCCATCGACTTTGATTCTTAACGGCAAGTAACGTTTACCGTTAAAATATGGAATTGTAAACATAAACGATGAACTGGATTTCGGGACTTTTTTCTCCCCGGCATTTTCTATTACCAGCATATTTTTCGTTTCATCCACTATCCTTCCCTCTATTCCCACGAGAGAGCTATTTGTGCTGTCCACTACCTTTGTATCAAGACCTATGAGTTCATGGTGTATGATATTATGTGGCGTCAGCTTCATTTCGGCTCCTTTTGGATAGTTTTTATCCTGGCGACAGTTTTCCTTATTTCCTTAATACGCCCCGGGTTTTCAGGGGCGCCGCCAGCCGAAGCAATGGCTCGCTCGCGGATTAACTCAAGTTTGAGCTTGTCCAGTTCTTCCAGCCGCTCATTAGGATTCATCTTTCTTATTTCATCCGCCCGAAGTATTGCCATTACTTCTCCTCCTTTTTATGAAGGCGTGAAGCAGGATGCCAGTAATCGTATTCCGGATGCTTGTGTTCCATGACATCGCCGTGCATCCGCTCTTCGACGTTGGCAGCACGAGTTTCCTCTGGTAAAGTTTCTTTCGGAGCCTCAGGCACAGGTATAGCTTCTGGTTTTACTTCTTTTGGAGCTGGAGCAGCCTTCACAATTTCGGGAATGCCGGCTGGTTTCTTTTCTGCAGCGCCCTGCGGAACCTGCGCAGCTGCTATCTGGATGGTTTTGAATCTTCCCGGAAGTTTAACAGTGGGTCTGATCAGCCGCACACGGCAACCGATAACTCCCAGTTTTTTAATCGCGATGGCAAATCCGTTATCTACCAGTTCCATGGCAGGGTTGCCGGCATGGAGCATATTACCTCCCACGAACTTCTCGGTCTTTTTTCTGGGACCCGTGAGCTTGCCTGCGATATCAATCTCGCATCCAAGTGCCCCGGATTCCAGTATCCTTCGAAGCATGTTATGACCGGCTTTGCGGAAGTATAGCCCTCGTTCTATGGCTCCTGCAAGGCGGGACGCCATCATCTGCGCATTCAGTTCAGGAACTTTTTCTTCCTGAACATCTATCTGGGGATTGTCCACGCGGAAGATGGTTTCAAGGTCATGGGTAAGCTTGTGTATGGTCTTGCCGCCTTTTCCGATTATCATGCCCGGTTTTTCGGCGACTATAGTGACCTGGGTGCCCATGGGGGTTCTATTGATGTTCATGCCACCGTAACCAGCCCTTTCCAGTTGTTTGGAAAAGTATTCCTCCATCTGAGCCTTATCAAGACCGTTCTTAACGAATTTTCTTTCTACTCCCATTATTGCGCCTCCACTACCATTTCGACGCTGACCGTTTCATGCATCTTTGGCGTTGCCCTTCCCTGCGCCCTGGGAAATGACCCCCTGAAAGAATGACCTTTCTTTGTCCCGATTTGAGTAATCCTGAGGTTTTCAGAATCAAGCCCTTTGTATGTGGCGTTGCTCTCGGCATTTTTCAATACCTTGAGGAACTCCTTTGCTGCCTTCTGCGGGTACCGCCCTGTGCACATCCCTTTTCTGTGAGGAACGTTTCTTGTGTATCTCTTATAAGGCACAGCCTGCTTCAGCGCTGCCACATCCTCAAGGAATCCTCTTGCAGTCTTGAGTTTCATGCCGTTTATTGCTCTTGCTATCTCATACGCATGCTTTTTTGAAATATGAAGTTCCTTGCCCATAGCCTTTGAAGTTTTTTCAGCATCGGGTTCGATTGAATAATTTAATTTCATGGTATCACTTCAATGGAATGAATTTGCTCGATCGTGTAGCTCCTATCCCTGCTGCGCCGTGTGAAACCTTCTTGCGCGTAAGAACGAACTCACCGAAATAATGACCCAGCATTTCGGGTATTATCTCAACGGGTGTAAACTCCTTGCCGCTGTGGATTGCGATTTTCAAGCCTACCATTTCAGGAAGTACTATCATATCACGAAGATGCGTCCTGATACCTTGGTCTTTGATCTTGACTTTGTGCAGCAACTTCTTATGGTCCTCTGATAACCCGCGCTGCATGGTGCGGCGCTGTCTTGCTGGGACAAGCAGTGCGAACTCATCGAGGGTTAACTTCCTGAGTTCCTCTAATGACTTACCTCTGAATGTGAATTCTCCCTTCCTTTTAGGTATTTTTGATGATTCTTTTCTTGCCATGTATTATCACTTCTTTCCTGTCCTTCTTGCGGCAATAGAGCCCACTTTCCGCCCCGGCGGCGTGCCTCTTGCCACGGTCTTGGGTCTGCCCGGATGCTGGCGTCCGCCACCACCGAAGGGATGGTCAACCACGTTCATCGCCACTCCTCTTGACCTTGGCCATTTGGTGGCTCTCACTTTCATCCTGTGGAATTTCTTGCCCGCTTTCACAAAAGGTTTCTCTGTACGCCCGCCCCCTGTTACTACGCCTATTATAGCCCTGCATTTCGGATTGAGCCATTTCATCTCGCCGCTCGGTAATTGCACAATCGTCTTACCCACATCATGAGCCACGAGAATCCCGTACATCCCTGAAGCCCGTGCAAATTTTCCGCCATCACCGGGCTGCGACTCGATATTGCATATCGGTACACCCTCAGGGATTTCTGCAAGCACCAGGGTATTGCCTGGCTCTACAGGCGCGGAAATGCCACATTGTATGATCTGGTTGACTTCCACGCCTTCTGGAATAAGCATCAAACGTTCCTCTCCATTGCTGAAGGATATTCGTGCAATAGGAGCTGAGCGCGCAGTATCATGGATGATTTCAAGTACTTTTCCTGTGACAATTCCTTCCTCTACCTTCAGGTGCTCAAGGTTTGCCTTGAATTTATGAGAAGGTGCCTTATATGTAGGAGAACCTTTTCCCCTGCTTTGAGAAATAATTCTATGTCCCATTTTCTCACCTTAAAATATTCCTAACCTCGAGGCTAATTCAGTTGCTGTGTTGGGTTCCTCAAATGTTACGGTGGCTTTCTTTTTTCCTTTCGACGTAAGCATCGTATTAACCTTCAACACCTTCACTTTATAGAGTGCCTCAATTTCCTTTTTCACTTTATCTTTAGTATCGCTGACATCAATTATGAACTGGAGAACATTATTTTTTTCAGCCATGAGCGTGGCTTTTTCTGTGACGTATGGATGCTGGATCATTGCATTGCCACCTCGAGTTTTGCTATTGCAGATTCGGTAAAAATCGTTAAACGGCCCGCATGCGTTCCAGGGGCTAATAATTCAGCGTTGAGCTGGTCTAAGATAACAATATCCACACCTGCAAGATTGCGCGCAGCCTTAATCAGTCCCTTATCCTCGGCAGCGACGATCAGAATGCTCTTTGTATTCTTGTATCTCCTGCCCCTGAGCTTGCCTTTTCCTGCTCTTATCGTTGTATCTTTTGCCCTCTCGATATCATCCCATACATGAGCTGCCTCCATAAACGACTTTACATCCTTTGTCTTTGTAAGGCCAGAAAGTTCATCCACTGCAATCAAAGGCAATTGCGCTGAGAACATATGCCCTCTTTTCTTGACCAATTCTAAATTCCCTGTCGCAGCAATGGCAGATTTAATGGCTTTTTTTCGCTCTTTGTCGTTGATCTTTTCTGTCCTGTCCTTCTCAGGTTTCGGGGGATGGGCTTCTCTTCCTTTGACTGCCTGGGGTATTCTGGCAGACTTGCTGCTGTTCTTAAGTCTTGCCACTCTTGAAACGCCTCTTCCAGGTCCCCATCCTTCGGCTGAGGTCCGTAAGCCCGCATACATGTGCGGACCATAGGGCTGCTGCCGGTTTGCCTGAGCAGCAAGCACAGCTTTCTTTATGAGATCCGGACGGTAAGGCTCATCGAACAGATTCGTAGTGATTTTCTTTGCAGTATTTCCTGATAAATCGATTATGTTTAAGTCCATGGAATCACCCTTGTTTTGACTCAAGGCTTATATACGTTATCTCCGGGGTGAGCGCCTGTGCTTTATTTGGTCTGATAGCAGGTCGCATGCGTACCAGTCTTTTAGCTGGACCCGGAACGCTTCCCTTGACAATAATATAATCATTCCTGATAATACCGTAGTTCAAAAACCCGCCTTCGGGTGTCACAGTCTTGCTGTCCTTACCGATCTGCACGATTCGCTTATTGAATTCAGTCCTCTGATGATAGCCTGTCTGCCCCAACTGCGGCACTCTCCAGCTTACGTGCGAGGGATGCCAGGCTCCGAGTGTGCCGATCTCCCTCACGCTGCCCGCTCTTGAGTGCTTTGCTTTCTGAAGCTGTATTCCCCAGCGCTTTACCGGTCCCTGCAATCCTTTTCCTGTGGTTATGGCAAGAACATCTATGATATCGCCGTTTTTGAATACGTCGCTTATGTTGACGTTTTTGCCAAGAAGGTTCTTGGCGTACTCAAAACGTGCTTTTAAATCAGTGCCTCCAATATTGTTTTCCATGATTTCAGGTTTTTTCCTGGGGATGCCTGTTACCTTTTCAGGCAGTGTGTACATTATAACCCTCAAATCCTTTGCCATGCCGTCCTTGATTAGCTGCTCGATTTTCAAAAGTGCTGCAGGCAGGTCGTGTTTCTTTGGAACCGTGATTGCACGGTTGAGTTCTTTATCAAGCTCGGTTGTCCATGCTTCAGCTATAGCAACGGCTCCATAAGTGGTGTTTTTGTAAACCCGTATTGCTGCAACCTTCATTGCAGGAACTTCCATAATGGTTACTGGTACTGAAATTTCCATCCCGGTTGTCAAGCTGTTTGGGGCTTCATCTCTTACAATGAGATGCGTCATGCCGGCTTTATAACCTGCAAATCCTAATAGCCTGGGCTCTTTTGAGAGAGGCCACGCTCTCACACGGGGGATTTCGCTTCTTGCTCTTATCCGCGGGCTGTATGCAATTGACCCGCGCCTTGGTCTGTGGGGGTGTGACATTGTTCCTCCTTGATAATATGTAATACGTTGGAGTTGCAAGTTGCAAACTTTGCAAATATGCCTTCACAAAATAGATTTTGACTTACATGCATCTCCGGGCATGCGATAACCGCATAGGCCCATGCAATTCATCAAATCCGACTTTGATCGACTTCAACGTGCGTAATTATACGCAGCGTGCTTTCCGCTTTAAACGAGGAAGGAATATATAAAAGCTTTGGACGTTTTTAGCCTTGCGCATAAATTGTTCAGAATATTAAATCTCGGTCAGCTTGAATTGTTTTGTATCTTTTTTCACCTCAAAGAATTCCCTTGCAGCATTGCCTACCTTTTCCCTGTGTTCAGGTAACGTGAAAACCCCGAGGCGCCAGTTATCAAGCTGCGCTTTCCCAAGGGCAGAAACCAGGCTTGAGGCTTTATCAATGGGTATCATTTTACCGTTTACCAGAACCTCTGCTTTCATTTCAACAATCTCGGGTTTTTCGGGTATGTCCACGAGAACATATTCCGCTTCGACGCCAGCGCTCTCTGCTATTTCATTTTCAATCCTTTTTATGTTGTACCTCGGCTTTATCACGTCCATGCCCAGAGAATCAAAACCTGTATAAAGCGCCCGCTTAAATAACCGCCTTTCATCAAGCCTTTTGGCAATCTCGGATGCGTAGCCTTCGGCAGCTTTCATTGTATTCATGAACTCGACATCGTCCATTCTCCTGAGTTTTTTTGGAGAAAGACCATTTTCTATCATATATCCAGCCGCATGCTGGCACATTGACTCCGCAATCCTGCTGACATGATGGAAATAAACCGTTGGATGCATAAGGAATCTTGAAACAAGCAGTGACTCCGCAGCCTGCAGTCCACCGGGATTCAGGACAAGTTTATTCTCATTGAACTTGAGTTCATGGATTAACCTCACATGGTCGATAAGACCAAAGGCTACGCCTGTATAATGGGCATCGCGCACAAGGTAATCCATCCTGTCCACATCTATTTCGCTGTTGATGATCTGACCTGGATAGGTCTCGCCCTTTATATGACTTGCAACGGCTGTCGGCGATATGGAAAAGTCCGAAAGTTTTTCAGAAATTTCTCCTTTTCTTAATAATTCCTCCACATCAACATGGTTTTTTCTGGAATACTGTTTTACTATTCCCTCGGTTGCATGGGAAAAAGGTCCGTGCCCGATGTCGTGGAGCAGCGCTGCCGCAAGTAATTCCTCCTTCTGGAGTTCATCCACCTGTTTAACCATATGCTTTGCAAGGTGGTACACACCCAGAGAATGCTCAAACCGCGTGTGATTTGCCCCCGGATAAACAAGATTGGAAAACCCCAGTTGTCTTATCCTCCGCAGCCTCTGAACCTGCGGGGTTTCAAGCAAAGCAAGGGCAAGTTCGTCCAGTTCAATATAATCATGTATAGGGTCGCGTATAACTTTCATACTTCGCTCTCATCAAAGAAGCCAAAAAATCTGTGTCAATCAACGATAGTTCATCGCTCATAAAGCTCGCTTCTGTTTTTATACAACCTTTTGCCGAATTTAAAACCATGCTCAAGCAAGTTTAAAGTCTCTTGCGCAATTTTTTCCTGTTTTTTCATATTGCTGACCTTCTTTCTAAACTCTTTCTCTATATCATTTTCTTCCAGCATCTCTCTCCTATTAGTATCCCGATAAGATGATAATTAGTATGTTATCGTACTTATATTTTTATAACAAGATATGGTATAAAGAAGAATTACGTAAAACATTATGGAATATATCGTTGGATCGCATGTGGAAACCAAAAATATCACCAAAGATGAATATTGAAATCAGGAAAGCCACAAAGGCCGATATTAAGGATATAAAAATCATTCTCTCTTTTTATTATCTTGACACTGAAAAAGTGGAGAAAAACCTTCCCGAGTTCATAGTAGCTGTTCTGGATAACAAAACCGTGGGGTGCGCCTGTCTTGACATTGACGAGGTTGTGGAGTTGCGTTCCATTGCAGTACTTCCAGGTCTTCGCAATAAGGGCATAGGTTCAAGACTGGCGGATGCCGTTGTAAGCCGTTCAGCCGGGCTTTCAGATGCTGTTTATCTTCGCACCACATCGCCTGGTTTTTTTGAGAAAAAAGGGTTCCAGAGGCTTCCGAACGAGGAAAAAAAAGTTATATGGAATGAGTGCAGGCAATGCGATAAGTATGATATCTGCAGGCAAACATTGATGAAGCGCGTGACAACATTTTAATTTTAATGATTAAATATTGTTTATCCGCTTTGTGACCAAAAAGCCTATGCCTGCATATATGATATTTTAAAACAGCAAAAAATCAAGATTCGAGATTTATAAAACGGGGAAACAGGGACGATTTGAATTAATCCGGGTAGCTTAGGCTCATTTGGAGTATTGAGGTGATTGAAATGAAGGTAAAGGTAGTTTATATCGAACAGGATAAAGCAAGAAGAATTAATGAGATTCTTGCGGCTGAAAAAGAATTCAAAGAATACGGGGAAAAGAAGAAGTGATTACAGCCATATTTTTGTGTGGTACAAACCTTTTATGCAAAAGCTGTTAAATACAAAGACCCCAATGTAAGGCATTATTTTCCATTGGAGGCTTCATTGCAATCTGTTGTAAATATAGGCATAGTAGGACATGTTGACCACGGCAAAACCACCCTCGTAAAAGCACTTTCAGGCGTCTGGACTGACAGGCACAGCGAGGAAATAAAAAGGGGAATCTCGATCAGGCTTGGCTATGCGGATGTGGTGCTCAGGAAATGTCCTGATTGCCCGGAACCTGATTGCTATACAACCAGGGAAATATGCGAGAAATGTGGGGCTAAAACAGAAGTTCTGCGTCCAATCTCATTTGTGGATTCTCCGGGTCATGAGACGCTGATGGCAACCATGTTATCCGGGGCTGCACTTATGGACGGCGCGCTTCTTGTCATTGCTGCAAATGAACAATGTCCGCAGCCGCAGACAAAAGAGCATCTAATGGCTTTGAATATCCTGGGCATAAAGAATATCATAATAATCCAGAATAAGATCGACATTGTTCCGCGCGAGAAGGTTCTTGAAAATTACAACCAGATTAAAAATTTCGTAAAAGGAACAGTAGCAGAGGATGCGCCGATTATTCCTGTCTCGGCGCAACAGAATGCAAACATCGATCTTATCATCGAAGCGATTGAAAAATATATCCCGACCCCAAAACATGACCTGAAAAAACAGCCACTGATGTTCGTGGCAAGGTCGTTCGATATAAACAAACCCGGGACAGATCCGGATAAGCTGGTAGGGGGTGCAATCGGCGGCTCTTTAAATTTTGGGGTTTTTCATCCTGGTGATGAGATAGAGATGCGCCCGGGCAGAAAAGTTGAAGCTGGCGGCACTGTTAAATGGATCCCTATAAGAACTGTAATCACAACGATACGCGCAGGCAATGAAGAGGTAGACGAGGCAGCGCCAGGCGGTCTTATCGGCGTAGGTACCAAGCTCGATCCTTCTCTCACCAAGAGCGATGCCCTTGTTGGGCAGGTTGCAGGTATCCCGGGGTCACTCCCCCCTGCACTTTCGGGTTTCGTGATGGAAACAAAACTCCTTCCGCGGGTTGTTGGAATAAGCGATGAATCCGCTGTCGAACCAATACATTCAAATGAACCCCTGATGCTTAATATCGGAACTGCAACCACCATCGGCGTGGTCACAAGCGCACGGTTGCAGGACGCCGAGGTAAAACTTAAAAGACCGATCTGCGCAGATAAAGGCGCGCATATTGCTATTTCTCGCAGGGTCGGTGCGCGCTGGAGGCTTATCGGCTCAGGCGTACTGAAAGAATTTAAATGAAATCCAAAGTAATAATTGATACCAATGGGTTGATGATCCCGGGACAGTTTGGTCTTGATATTTTTTCTGAGCTTGGGCGGTTGGGCTTTGATTCCTATCTTGTTCCCAGGGCTTCTGTTAAAGAGTTAGATAAAATTTATTCACAGGGAAGAGGTAAGGAAAGGACAGCGGCAAAAATCGCACTATCGTTACTTGACCGATGTACCATAATCGAAAAGAATGGATTTGCGGATGATATAATAACCGATATGGCTGTTGAGATGGATGCAGCGGTGTTAACAAATGATATCGAATTAAAGAAAAGATTATGTAGTAAGGGAGTTACTATTGTGTATCTTCAAGATAAGACTCGTTTAAGTATTTAATAGCTTTTACTAAGAGGATTTAGATGTATAGAAAAATGAGATTAGCAGATACGGTGAGAATCGCACCTGAATTGCTCGGCGAACCTGTTCACGAAGCTGTCAAACTCGCTTTAAGGGATAAGCTCGAAGGACTCGTGGATAAAAAAATCGGTGCAATGGTCGCGGTAAAGGATGTTATAGAGGTTGGCGAAGGACATATACTTGCAGGGGATGGCGGAGTGTATTATGATGCGGTTTTTGATGCATTGACCTTCATGCCAGAGATGCAGGAAATTATCGAGGGCAGCGTTGTAGAAGTTGTAGAATTCGGAATCTTTGTAGGCATAGGTCCCCTTGACGGTCTTGTGCATGTAAGCCAGCTTACCGATGAATTCGTGAGCTATGATGAGAAAAATTCACGCCTTATAACCAAGGAATCAGGGCGTTCAGTGACAGACGGGGACAAAGTACGTGCAAGAATCATAGCCGTAAGCCTTAACGAGCGCGAACCCAGGGACAGTAAAATCGGTCTTACAATGCGCCAGCACGCTCTGGGCAAACTGGAATGGATCGAAGAAGCGCGCAAACCCAAAGAAGTCGTCGAGGAAAAAGCGAAGCCTAAGAAGAAAAGGAAAGAAGAAGCCCCGAGAGCAGAACAATCAGAATCTAAACCTGAGGGGACATAATGGCAGAGAATGTTTGCAGGGAATGTCATGTTGTCGTCAAGGGACAGGTCTGCCCTGTCTGCAATTCAACCGCCCTTACTTCTGATTGGAGTGGTTATGTGATAATAGTCGACCCCGGAAAATCACAGATTGCTAAAAGGCTCGGTGTCAAATTACCAGGGGCGTACGCATTGAAGGTACGGTAACTTGAAACGATACTGCCTCCCTAACGAGTTAAGAGATGAGCTTCGAAAACTCCATGGCGAGCTTTACCCCGGAAATGGTGTCGAGACCGCAAAACAAATGATTAGGGATTTAAAAAACTATACTAAACTAATTTCCGTGGGGGATATTGTGACATTCAATCTTCTAAGCGCGGGATTGGTTCCAGACATATCCTTTGTGGATGACAGGACAAAACGTGGTCCAGCTTCGGATAAAATAATGCGTGGCACAAGGCATGCCCTTTTTAAGCAACTGACTGTTGAAAATCCAGCCGGAATAATAACAGAAGCGCTGTTGCAGGAAATCTCCCGCGCGATGGATTCAGACAAGCCTACCCAGATATTTATAAAAGGCGAGGAGGATCTGGCAGCCCTTCCCGCAATAGCCATGGCGCCTCTTTCATCAGTAATTATATATGGATTGCCTGACAAAGGGGCGGTACTTGTTCGAGTGACCGAAAGCAAGAAGAAAGAAATACAATCATTGCTTGAAAGAATGAAATGTAAGGAGTAAAATAATGGAAATCCAGATTATCAAGGACAAAACAAACCCGATATTGAACAGACGAGAGATTTCGCTGAAAATAAAGGAAAGGGCAACCCCTTCAAGAATAGAGGTGAAGGGTAAACTGGCAGCACTCCTCAATTCCAAACCTGAATTGATTGTGATAGAACACCTTGACACAATCTATGGAAAACAAGAATTGACGGGAACAGCATGTATCTATCAGAGCGAAGAACGTTTGAAACAGTTGGCTCATCAGCATCTTGTTGCAAGGGATGCGCCCAAGGCTAAAGAAGGCGAGGCAGAAGCAGCACCTGCACAGGCTGCCCAGCCAGCCGCAAAAGAACCTGAAGTTAAAGCGGAAACAAAACCCGAGGCTAAATCTGAAGCTAAGCACGAAGCCAAACCCAAAGCAGAGCCTAAAGCTGAGGGAAAAAAGAAATCTGAAGAGAAGTGATTCTAATGGCAGTAAATAAATTTTATGAAATAAGCGGGGGTAAGGCTAAAAGGATAAAGCCCTCGTGTCCACGATGCGGACCTGGAGTGTTCCTCGGTGAGCACAAGAACCGCCTCGCATGCGGCAAGTGCGGCTATACAGAGTTCAAGAAGTAATTTTTTCATCTATTAATACTGTATTCCGCGCTCTCGGGGTGTGAATATTCCCCAAGAGACGCAAGATTTTTTTGCTCTTTTACTTCACCATGCTAAATTAGATATGCTCATAGTTACAACTCTAATCTGGTGATTATGCTAACCCGAAGAGTCCGGCATGAACTTGAATTATTAAAAAGGCACATCATCGTACTCAAAAAAGTAATAGATTCAGGACCAATCGGAATAATGAAACTATCACTGGAAACCGGTATACCAGACCATCTTGTGAGATATTCTCTCCGCATTCTCGAACAGCAGGGGTTGATTGCCCCTTCAACGCAGGGAGCTCTTGCCACAAAGTCGGCAGGAGAGGCATATTCTGAGCTCAAATCCGAGCTTGAAAATATCAGGGAGATGACAGAAGATATCAAGCGTATTGGTGCTGGATAAATAGTGCGGATGATTGTGGATACCTGAAAGAGATTGCGCCAAGCTTAATAAATCCACACAGCATAAGTGAAAGACAACCATGTCCGAACAAAGAAAAGGTGTTGAAGCCCTCCTCACAAAAGTGAATGATTACACATGGGACATACCCATGAGCTATAAACAGGGCATGCGAGTACCTGGGCGCATTTTCGTTTCACAAAAACTACTCCAGAGCCTCGAGCATGAAACACTGGAACAGACCGCCAATGTCGCAACCCTGCCGGGAATCCAGAAATATGCCATGGCAATGCCGGATGCACATTCAGGCTACGGATTTCCAATCGGGGGAGTGGCGGCTTTTGACAGGAGCACAGGAATAATCAGCCCCGGCGGCGTGGGATACGACATCAACTGCGGAGTACGGATAATCAGGACTAATCTAACAGTTGATGAGGTGCGACCCGGGATGAAAGAACTCATAGAGCTTCTTTTCCATGAGATTCCCTCGGGAGTGGGCTCAAAAAGCAAGCTTCGAGCTTCGGATAAGGAACTTACCGATGCATTCCTTCACGGGGCTAAATGGGCTGTGGACAGCGGGTACGGGGTAAAAGAGGATATCGAGCACTGCGAGGAGAACGGGTACATGAAAAGCGCTGATCCTTCGAAAGTGAGCGAGAAGGCGCGAAGCCGCGGCAAACCGCAGTTCGGGACGCTTGGCTCAGGCAACCATTTCCTCGAGGTGCAGTATGTGGATGATGTGTACGACGAAGATGTTGCGAAGGTATTCGGGCTTCATAAAGGGCAGGTAACTGTCATGATCCACTGCGGCTCGCGCGGCGCAGGTCACCAGATATGCACAGACCATCTCAGGATTCTTGAGCAAGCCACCCGCAAATACGGTATTTGGCTACCTGACAGGCAGCTTGCATGTGCGCCTGCGGAATCCACCGAAGGACAGAACTACTTTAAAGCCATGGCTGCTGCTGCCAATTATGCCTGGGCAAACAGGCAGGTCATCACACACTGGGTAAGGGAAGCGTTTGCACGGTTTTTCAGGCGCGATATAGATGACCTGGATATGTCGCTCATCTACGATGTGGCGCATAATGTTGCGAAGCTTGAAGAACATACCATTGACGGGGAAAAAAAGATGGTGTATGTGCACAGGAAAGGAGCAACGAGAGCTTTTCCGCCTGAGCATCCAGATATTCCACAGGCTTACAGGAAAGTCGGTCAGCCGGTATTGATCCCAGGCAGCATGGGAACGCCATCGTTCGTACTGCATGGAACAGAGAAAGCCATGGAACTCACGTTCGGGAGCGCATGCCACGGCGCCGGCAGGGTATCAAGCCGTGGACAGGCACTGAGGGAGTTCCGCGGCGAGACAATACAAAAGGAATTGGCTGCCAGAGGCATATCTGTAAGAGCCACGCATCCCTCTGTGATAGCAGAGGAAGCGCCCTTGGTTTACAAGCCGAGCGACGAGGTCGTGGAAGTAGTGCACCAGCTTGGTATAGCGCGTAAGGTTGTCAAGGTAATGCCGCTCGGGGTGGCGAAGGGGTAGAAATGAATTTTCCCGTTCAAGCCTTCAAGAACTAAACTTTTTACGTAATTTTTCTATTTTCTGTTTTCTCAGTCTGATTTCCTGATCTAACTCTTCCCTGTGCTCATAATAAAAAGAAAGGGCGTCATGTACGTGGGGAAGAATCAGGTGTGTATGTTCATTGACAATTTCATCCGGAGCATAGCCAAGATACTCGTATTCAATGATTATATCAAGTACGCGTACCCTTGTCCCTGCGATTATCGGGCTGCCTTTACATATTCTTGTATCGGTTGTGATGTAGGGGTGTTTGATTACTTGTTTTTGAATTGACATTAGATGTTATTTATACTTACATTCACATAAGTATGTTGCTAATTTATATTGGTCCAATAAAATATGCCCTACGCAGCACAAGACAGACAGGAATTCATCAAACGCTCAAACCTTGAGTATAACAAGCGAGTCCTTGATTTCGGAGGAATGCTTTCTGAGGAACTACCTTCTGCGGTTTCCGGGATAACGACCCCAAGACCGCTAACAAATGCTATCCTTATAAAACCCACGCTTCTGCCATTTAAAAATTCTGCCTTTGCTGCAGTTATTTCGTATCATTACTTTGACCTGGTCTCATCCGAGATGCTCGGCTTCGCGTTCGATGAAGCTGCAAGGGTACTGGCTAAAGATTCAGGCTTTTCCTTTGTGTTGCTCCAATGGTCAGCGCAGAACGATGCACAGAAATCAAGCCTTCTTTTTAATGAACTCCTAAAAAGTACCGGCGCGCTCTTCCGGCACGAATTCGAAGATGTCAGCAGGCAGCTCTCTGCATCAGGTTTCAGTGAAATAACCGTTGAAATCGTAAAAAGAGACATACGAGTACCCGAGGAGTATGTCAGGGCGCATCTTGTAATGCTCGGGAACCTCATAAAAAAAGAGAAAGCACAGGGAGGGACAGGGATTAGAATGCTAGCCAGGCAATATTTTAACCATGTGAAAGTCCACGGAGAGGCAATGCTGCCCGCGCTCCATTTCACGGCGAAGAAACTATGAGAAAGAAACATCTGGAGATGCTGCTTGAACAGGTGGAAGGATTCATATCTCCGAAACCTGAACGGGAACAGTACTCCACGCCTGCAATAATAGCGTCAGAACTATTGCATTTTGCTTTTATGCGGGGCGATATTGTAGATACGGTCTATGACCTCGGCTGCGGGACAGGAGTACTTGCGATCGGGGCAAAACTTCTGGGAGCAGAAAAGGTTATAGGTTTTGATGATGATATTGATGTTCTTGAGACTGCACGGGCAAATGCTAGGAGACTCGGCGCGGATGTCGAGTTCGTATGCAGCCGTATAGAAAAAGTCTGCGGGAAAGCGCATACAGTAGTGATGAATCCACCGTTTGGCGCCCAGGTGAAAGGAAGCGACCGCCCTTTTTTGAGGAAAGCCCTCGAAGTAAGCGGCGTGGTTTACTCCATACATAACCTCGGGAGCATGGAATTCATAAAAAAATTCATTAGCCCTTCGGTCATAACAGAACATAAATTAATCGATTTTCCTATTAAAAGAACATTCAGGTTTCATACGAAGGAAATACAGGTCATAAAAGTCGAGATATACAGGATTGAGAAAATATAGAGGGATAGTTATTAGAATTAAAAGAAAGAAAATAGCAACGAGGAGAAAGCTCGGAAAAGGCGATATTGGAGAAAAAAAGGAAAAGGAAGAAAACGAGCTTGAGTTAGAGGAAGAAGTTGAAGAAGAGATACAGGAAACTGCGCAAGAGTTAGAGAAACCCGAAGAAATAGCAAGAGAACCGGAAGAAAAAGGCACAACAGTCTTGCCCGGAGACCTCATTGGAACTTCAGAAGAATTCACCCCAAAAATCGGAACTTACGTGGATAAGGGGAACATATACGCATCTATCAGCGGGATCGTAAGGATAAATACCAAAGAGCGTTCCATTTCAGTCGCTCCTGTTACCAATACACCTCCCCATCTCCAGGTCGGGGATATCGTTATCGGTCAGGTTACCGATGTAAAAGATTCTGTTGCCCTGGTAGAGATTGCAGGGATAAAAGGAAAAGGAGAACGGGAGATTGTAAACGCAGAGCAGGCTGCAATCCATGTCTCAAACGTAAAGGATGCGTATGTCAAGGAATTATACAACGAATTTGCGCCTTTTGACATCGTAAAAGCGAGGGTGATAGACATGAGGAACATGCGCCTCACCACAGTAAATAAGGAACTCGGGGTCATGAAGGCTTACTGCGGCAATTGCAGGGCTGTATTGAAAAAAGATGACGGCAGGCTTAAATGTCCTAAATGTGAAAGAACGGAGACAAGAAAAATATCCTCTGATTACGGGACAGGAGTTATTTAGTCCCCGTATTTAAATATGGGGTCTTAGGTGATTTTATGGAACTTACAATACTCAACAAGACAGAAAATGAAATAAATATAAGAGTGGCTGGGGAGACGCATACCCTGCTTAATGTGCTCAAGACTGCTTTGCTGAACAACAAACATGTTGAAATAGCAACGTATGACATAAAACATCCCACAATCAGCGAACCTGTGCTTTTTGTGAGGACGGACGGCGCTGACCCCATAGAAGTGATAACAAAAGCATCCAAGGAAATTACCAAGGAGTGCGACGAGTTTATTAAGCTTTTCAAGAAAAAAATATAGGAAAGTTTTTCAATGCAGGGGATGCTCCGCATACCCAAGCTCCAAAAGGAACGATTTTACTTTCTTTTGATTAATAGCACTGACAGCAAAGCCGCAATTGCCGAAAGTGCTTCGAACGCAGATGTTTTTGGTGTTGCAGTCGTTGGTATTGCCGTCGGTGTGACTGTTGGGGTTGGTGTTATCATCAATTCGGGGGGTGGCGGGTATGGATGCATGCAGCCGACTTGTCCTGCGAACCCTGCGTCAGCACCGCCTTTTCCGTTGTGGCACCTGAAGCAAAAACCGTTGTTGACAGTGATCTCAGAGAAGCTTGCTGGTTTCGTGTCAAGATTTCCGTGGCAGTTACTGCATTTGCTGTCATTTCCACCATAATCATCGCCGTGGCCGAATACCCATTTGGAGAAGAGTGGATTGATCGCGGTCGAAGTGCTCGGATGAGTTGGTGCGGTTGGTGTAAAGTTGGTTATTCTCTCCGCACTAATGATTAATATATTTCCCGAAAAGTTACCAGGCTGAGACATTTCGAGTCCGTCGCGAATAGCTTTAATTTCGAGTTCCTGCGGGTTGGTTTTCAGAGATATTATGATATAGATACTATCAAATATCACTCCAGTGCCATCAGTACACTTAACTACTGGATTCTTACCCTGCCCTTTGGAGAACGTTTCGATTCGATAGGTTGGGTCTGAAAGGTTGCCTATAACAGATACCCGCAACTTCTCTCCCACATACTGGTGGATATCCTTCGTCGGGTCATCAATGCGTGTTGGAATGAGATCATCGTTGAGGTCATTTATCCGCATCACAGATGCCCCCTCCAATTGTGAGCCACTATAATACCCACTGCTGACATCTCCTGTACTAAGATTAAACTTTGCTGTGCCATTAATAATAGTTGCATTTTTATATGAAGTATTAAACTTTATACCATATCCACCACTGCTGACGACAAACGAGCCATCTGGTAACGCGCCATCGATTGAGGAAAGTACAGCCTTCGTGATGGACGCTGCTTTGATAGTTCCATTGCCGTCAAGGCTTGGTGACAGACTGACCGTCAATGTTCCAGCCTCTGCGAGACCTGTAGCTAATACGAGCCATATTACCACAAGTCCCGCAACGGTCTGGTATTTCATTTTTTAATTTCCTGTTTTATAGTTGCTGCTGTTACTTTCCGTCCCAGTTGCCGGTTACAGGTGTATCACTTGGCACACCATAACCAAAGGTTATGTCAGCATTAGCATTGTTGCTGTTCCTGAGATAGAACACACCACTGCGATAGACGCCTACTGTTGTTATGCCCTGTCCGTTCCAGTCACCGGTTACAGGTATATCACCTGGTAAGCCATAAACGAAGGTTATGTCTGCGTTTCCTCCACTGAAACTGTTCTTCAGGAAGAACGTGCTGGTGCTCTTCTGATAAACACCGATGGTAGTGGTTCCGTCACCATTCCAATCTCCAACCAGAGGTATTATGTCGGCGGGGCTCACCGGACCATAGGGTACGGTTATGTCCGCGTTTCCTCCACTGAAACTGTTCTGCAGGTAGAACGTTCCTGTGCTCTTCTGATAAACACCGATGGTAGTAGTTCCGTCACCATTCCAATCTCCAACCAGAGGTATTATGTCGGTGGGGTTGACCGGACCGAACGGTACTGTTATGTCAGCTGATCCTCCACTGAAACTGTTCTTCAGGAAGAATGTTCCTGTGCTTTTCTGGTAAATTCCTATGGTGTCAATTCCGTCACCGTTCCAATCTCCAGCCAGAGGTATTATGTTGGTGGGGTTGACCGGACCGAACGGTACTGTTATGTCAGTATTACCTGCATTGTTGCTGTTCTTGAGATAGAAAGTACCGGTGCTGCTGCGATAGACGCCGACGGTGTCATTGGGAAAGGCTTTAAGTTGGACTTCATTTGGCGATACTATATTGACTCCCATCGACGGACATACAGCTGCTGCACTTGAATTTATCCAAGGTGTCCAACTTGGTATGGCATTATTTATTGATAAACCTGTGAAATCTGCTCCGCCGGGGAAATTCGAACAGGAATTTACACCTACTTCTAATTTAGTGAATTCCAGTGCAATGTAGTTCAAGTTCCATACTCCCGACGATTCTATATTCAAAGTCGATTCGGTTCCCTGTGTGATATCCTCCGTGAATATCCACCACTGGATTGGCTTTCCTTGATATACTTCATATTCTAAGTAGCCAGCTATATTATCATTTACACTAACTAATTTGGGGTGGGCGTCTCGCTGGCATTGTTTACCGTTCATGCAGTACCAAGAAGCAATATCCCATTGGGGACCAAAACCATTGTTCCACTCAAGCACTGGCTGAATAATCTCACCATACTGCGGAGTAAAATGTTCTAATGCTATGAAGTAGGCTATTGCCTGACCAATCTGACTATTTGGAACCCTTGGAACGTTCCAATGACCATTGAACGATGTGGTACCTGCAGCATCATAATATGTGGCACTCTCTGCCCAACCTTTAAATGGCGTCGATGGCGCTGAGGGCACCTCCCCTGACGCTATGGCAGTTCCTTCGACCGGTTTACTGATTTCATAAGTACAGTTTCCTTTTTTGAAATCACACTCAAGGCTCACAATCTCATTGGGCGGCACTTTAAATTGTTTGTATAAATTATTTATCGCATTTTTCGATATTTTATGCCGCTCATTGATGTCCTCTGTGTAAGGCACAGTTATAGTCCCACTGGAAATTACTGCGTTATCAAAATCCGTTTCATTATATATGTAACGACGATCCGGGGACATAACCTTGCCTGGCTGTGTGTGTTTGTTCTGCGCTGTAATGTCGGTTTGCCCTGCTGCTGCAATACTGCCCCCGATAAAAAGCAATAATACGGCACAGGACAAAGCTAATTTTATGGCTTTATTTATTTTCATTTTATTTCTCCTTTAATTTTTCCTTATCCCGGAGGCAAACCAAGCAAGCTCTAAGTATATCTTTAAAGCCAACTTTGCAGTGCCTTCGGGCAGGGTTGCTCCTGCGGAACGGCTGAGCCCTACGTTTTTCATGGTCAGTAAAATCCAGTTGTTAGAGTTTTATCTCCTTAACCAGCCAACTTTACCACCCATTTTTACGTACAGGATTTGTTCACCTATCCGATAACTCATATTTCAACTATGTATTTAAAAATATCGTCAATAGAGAAAATAGTTTATAAATTAGGTAAAACTAATTTGATATAAGATGAATTGACCTATAAAGTAGTTTAAAATAGAATATTAAAATCTATGAAAGTCATGAATTTTCTAAGATTATTACGTATTAATTTTTGATTTTCCTCAGCAAACACCAATAAGTTGTTTAAGATGAGGAATTCATCAAAGCCTCGTATTCCTCTTCGATGAGGTCATCCACCAATACTCCATTCTCCAGCGCAACCAGAATGGCGCTGACCTCGATTAAAACCATCTTTGCAAGCTCTTCCTGTTTTTTATTGATCAGGGCTATCACTTTTCGCTTTTCCATGCCTGTGCCCGATATAATGCGCTCGATAATCCTGTCAAACACGGTTTTTTTCTCAAAAACGCCAGGTTCAGGCTTGAATCCCGAAGGTATCTCCACCCCGGATAAATCAAATGCCGGGGATATCATCTCCCCTTCTCTTTTTAAAATTCCTGATTTCTCGGCTTGAATCAACACATTCTTGGCCTGCTCCGGGGTGAACCAGTTCAAATCAATGGAGAGCGCAAGCACGAGCTCACTCTCTTTCAGCGCCTCTTTTCCTTTTCTTAGAAAAGGCATTGAAACTGTATAAATAAGGTCAGACTTTGATGAACCCATTGCTGATAACATCTTTTTAGAACGGTTCCTCAAACATTGGGTGCGTTTCTTGCTATCTCTTCAACAATAGTATCTGCTACTCTTTCGCATTCAGTCCTTCCCATGCCTTCGATATGGTGCACCTTCATCGTAAGTACGCCGTTTTCAAGGTCTGTCCTTACAAGAAAAGAATCTCCCTTGAAGGGGACGCGGTCAAATTTTTCATCCAGGAAAGAATATTTGAGGTGAACCTTGAAATCGATTATGCCCTCCGCAGCTACGTCCTTGAGTACGGAATTCAGGTTGCTTTTATTAAGCGGATAAAAATCGATGCTTTTATCCGTGATTTCAATATTTATGCTTCTTTTGGCTTTTACTGGCGTAGCCTTACGATCCGGACCGTCTGTTATGAAATTCCCGAACTGCCCGTCCATTCCTGCCATGACTTTGACTACATAAGGAAGGTCTGCTTTAAAATTGAATTTTCGCTCGAATTCAGGTTCTTTTGGGAATTGATAATACATGTGTTTCATAGTTGCATGTATCGTCAAGGAATCTTAAAAGCTTTCTGCTAATGGAAGGAATGGTTTTACAGCAGCCCTATGTTACCCTTCCTCATAACTTCATCGTAATTCTTGTATCCGAGTATCCCTTCAATCATATTCGAATGTTTCCCCTTGATTTTGTTCAACTCTGAAGACGCATAATCCGTGATACCTTTTGCGAAAACGCATCCATCGCTTTCGATCTCGATAATATCGCCCCTGTCAAACATCCCTGCTACCTCGATAATCCCTGAAGGCAAAAGCCCCATGCTCTTTTTTATGGCTCTTTCAGCGCCTTTATCCACGATGAGCTTTCCAGACGCCTTTGAAAGGATTATCCAGCGCGTCCTGTTTTTGTGTTTTCCATCCTTCGCAAGGAAAAGCGTCCCTATGTTCTCGCCGTTCATGATCCTTATAACCACATCATCAATCTCGCTGTTTGCAATCACCATGTGGCATCCTGCCAGGGAGGTTATCTTCGCCGCCTCTATCTTTGTCCTCATACCTCCAACGCCTTTCATGCTTGTCGGGCTTCCTCCATAGCTCTCTATTTCAGGCGTGATTTTTTCGATAATGCTTATGAGCTTTGCATTTTCGTTTTTCTTGGGGTTTTTGTCGTATAAGCCGTCGATGTCGGATAAAAGAATCAGAAGCTCAGCCTCAACCTTGCTTGCCACCATGGCAGAGAGCCTGTCATTATCCCCGAAGGTGGCTTCTATCTCATGCACGCAGATCGGGTCGTTCTCATTGATTATGGGTATCGCTCCAGCCTCTAACAGCGCCGAGATGCTGTTTCGAAGATTGAGATACGTCATCCTGTTTGAGAAGGCTTCGTAGGTCAACAATATCTGCGCCACCTTGAGGTTGTGTTTGTTGAACGCAGCCATCCATTCCTGCATCAGGATATTCTGACCCACGGCTGCCGCCGCCTGCCGGAGCGGGATTTCCCTTGGTCGCTCTTTCAATTTCAGCTCCTCGACCCCGATCCCGATGGCGCCTGAGCTTACGATAATCACCGTTTTCCCAAGCTTTCCAAGCTGCGCGACCTGCGTTGCTATGTCTTCGGTCAACCTTCGGTTAAAACCTCCGTCCTCCCTTGTCAGGGATGAAGTCCCTATCTTCAGGACAATTCTTTTGGTATCCCTGAAAAGCTCCTTCCTGTCAACAGCGTGAGGCTCCATTATCATCCTTGACCCATTTTATCTGCAAGGCTTGCATTCAGCTTTTTGTGTGTATATTTCCTTGCACTCTTTCCAACATAATCCGCAACTTTATGCCCCTTTCCCAGAAGTGCGTACTTGTATATCAGAAGCCCTTCCATCCCCACGGGTCCGCGGGCATGTATCTTGTTCGTGCTGATACCCACCTCCGCGCCTTTCCCGTACCTGTAACCGTCCGAAAATCTCGTTGAAGCGTTCCACATCACGCTGGATGAGTCCACAAGCTCGATGAACCTTGAAGCATTACTTTTGTCCTCTGTCACAATGGCATCCGTATGGTGGGAGCCGTATTTGTTGACATGGTCTATACCCTCATCCAGCGAATCCACAATTTTTATGGAAAGTATCAGGTCGTTATACTCCGTCCTCCAGTCCTCTTCAGTGGCATGAAGTAGGGCTTTTAAGAATCCCAGATCTTTTAAAAGCTTGAATGAGCGCTCATCGCACCGAAGCTCGACGCCTGCCTCGTGGTATTTTTTCCCAATCTCAGGGAGAAACCTTTCTGCAATATCCTTATGCACGAGCATTGTTTCCATGGCATTGCACACTGCAGGGTACTGGACTTTGGCATCATAGCATACATCGAGGGCTTTCTTCAGGTCTGCCTCGCTGTCCACATACACATGGCAAATCCCAGAGGAGTGTCCCAGCACAGGAATCCGCGTATTATCCTGTATGTATTTCACGAACTCGTTCGAGCCTCTTGGAATGATGAGGTTTATGTACTCATCGAGTTTCAGCATCTCGTTAACCTCTTCCCTCGTTTCCATGAGCGCAAATGCGCCTTTTGGCATGCCTTCCATGCCCTCGATGGCGTTTACGAGCACATCAAAGAGCGCCCTGTTGGAATAAGCCGCCTCGCTTCCTCCTTTGAAGATGGTGGCATTGCCGCTTTTGAGGCATAAGGACATTATCTGCGGCACAACGTCGGGACGGGATTCGAATATTACACCGATTAGTCCAATCGGGCAGCTTACCTGGAAAAGTTCAAGACCGGTGTCTAATTCAAGTGCCGAGAGCGTTTTCCCAACCGGGTCTTCGAATTTGATGACATCCCTGATGCCTGCTATCATCTCGTCTATCTTGGTATCATCAACTTTCAGCCTTTTAATGAGAGCCTTTGAGAGCTTGCCTGCCTCGACGAGTTTCTCTGCCGCTGCAATGTCTTTTTTGTTGGCAGAGATTATTTTGTCCCTGTTTGAGTCCAAAGCCTGCGCCATTGCCGTGAGGGCTTTGTTCTTTACAGCGCCGGGCACACTGGCTAAGGGGATGGAGGCGGAGCTTGCGAGGGTTACTTTGGTGAGGAGGGGTGTGGACATGATTCAAAACCCGTATTTTTCTAATCTCATCGTGAATGCTTCTTTTCCACCTTCAAGTAAAGATGTTACATAATCTTTTATTGCTTGTCTATCAATTGCACCACAACAAACAATTTCACCTTTATTCTCTTCAGCTTTCATAACCATGATTAATTCTGCATCGCCCAAAACTGGAATATTTGCATTATGCGTTGCAAGTATTATCTGCCGTTTATTTTTTATTGCTCTAAGCCCTTCTACAATCTGCTGCCTAATGAATGAATTATCTATTGCATCTTCTGGTTGATCTACAATTAATGGTTTGTCTTTCTTTAACATTGCAATGGATAATATAGCGGTACATTTTTGACCAGGAGATAATTTTGTTATAGGTTTGTATGTTCCATCTTCTAATTTTAATTTTATTTCTGGTCTATCATTTAAATCTTGGAGTTCCAAATCAAATATCTCTTTGTTTTTAAAGTGGTATATGGCTTTCTCGGCAATATTTTTAGCTACACTAGCTTGTTTTGCTAATTCTTCAATTTGTCCATTTCTTACAAATTTCACTAAATCAATTGGATGAATTAAAGCTATTCTTTGTTTATTAGGATTACTTTTTGTATCGCGTATACCCGATCCATTAAGCATTTCCATTACAAAATTCTCATATAATTCTCTATCTTTTTCATGTTCGATTTTAACTTGAACAAAATTATTAGTTTTTTCAGTAATTTCTTCGGCAATTTCTTGCCTTTTTCCAAAAATATTTTTACTGTTACGAGAGAGCTCTTCTAATAGTTTATTTCTTTCTCTTTCGTATTTTTTTATACTTTTTCTTTTTTCTTCAACTCTATTTGCCAGTAATTCTAAATCTTTTTTGCGATCCTCTAATTTCAAGTAATTACTAGGTTCTTGAATTCCTTCTTTTTGCAATTGTTTGAGCAATTCCCGATATGCTTCCTTCTGGTTTGTATAATTCTTATTCCATTCCATTAAAAACTTTTCAAAATTAATTTTTGTTGTTTGCCAGATTTTTAATTCTTCTTTCTTTAAAGCCATTTGTTTTTGTTTTGCCTCTATTAGAGCATTACGGCAAAGTTCGATAACCTTTGGATTGGCAAATTCATCACTCGCAACTGGTACTTCAACTGAATCTATACTACACCAATCATCGCATCTTTTAATCTCCTTTTCAATTTCTTCACGAATTTTTTGTATAATTCTTTTGTCATTTTCCCAAATTCGTTGAATTTTTAATCGATCTTTCAACCCATGCTCATCCAGCACCATAAGTTGGTGATTTATTATACCTAGCTGAGCGACTTCCGTCGACCACTCGTCTACCTGTGCAATTTCTTCACCGAGTTCTTTTGCATTTTTCTTTAATTTCTTTTTAATGGTCTCTTTTTCGGTCACCAAATCTTTAATATCAGCATGGCTATCAATCATGTCAAGCTGAATCGAAGGTTTTTTAGCAATCTCCACGACTTCTTCCTGACTATAGGCTTCAATTTTAAATAAGTCGTTCACTGAAACTTGAATTTGATTGCCTTTATCATCAAGTATCTTGGTTTCATCATCAAATGCCCTTTCAATTTGGTATACCTGACCAGCACTAGTTTTTATAAATACAGTTACCTTTCCCCCATCACCAAGGGTATACTTTATTAAACCTTGCCGTTGGGTTTCTACCTTTTGAAGCATCTCATCTGGTGAATCATTTAATGCATACCTCAAAAGCTCTATAATCGTAGATTTTCCCGTTCCTCTACTTCCAATTAAGCAATTCAAATTTTTATTAAAATGAAGCACATGCCCGTCTAAAAATCCACCTTCGAAGATCATTCCGATAATTAATGGGTATTCGATGGATTCTTCTACTTCTCTAATACGCGAATCGGGGTCTAAGAATGCTTGACGCAACCCTTCAAAATCCAACATATCTAATTTTATGAAGGTCGATTCTGAGCCAATTCCATCCAGTGAATGATTATCAGAACTTCTGATACAAGCCAATTTTCTATTATATACAGAATCGCTACCATCTAAACACTTCTTTGTCTTCTCATTTTTTGTTTCCACACTCATTAAAGCGGGGTGTTTTATAATGTCGACTCTGGGAATTCCCTCTTTTCCAGATGCAATACCATTCACGCTATCCGCATGTGGTGCAATTGCAAAACCACCTAACTCTTTAATTACATTAAGAACATTGACGACATTGTATTCGCTATGCGTCTCTCCAGTCGGATTTTCTTGCTCTTCTACATTAATTTTAATTTTAGATAATAAATCCTGAATTCGTTTACTTTTATCTTTGGGAAAAAGAGCAATCAAGTGAATATTTTTTATACCGTCTGAACATGTTATCTCTACTCCGGGTAATATGCATAATTCAGTTCCTTTTGCTGCTTCAATCAAGTCCTTGCACCATTTACTCGTATTATGGTCTGTAATTGCGATTACTTTTAATCCTTTTTTAATAGCAGTTTCAATAATATCTTTGGGAGTGATCGTTTTCTCAGTAAAATCGTAAGATGCCGGTGTATGAATATGTAAATCGCATTTGTAAAACTTTGCACCATTATCCAGCGTTTCAATATCTTCCAATAGAGACATTATACACCAACCCAAAGTAATGTCTTTGACGATAATAAAGAATATGGTATTTCCAATAATAACTTATGAATAAACTGTTTTTTTGATGCGCCTGCTGGAAGTGCTGAAGTGCACGGCGCGCAAAGGCTAACGGATCTGATGCTGTGGTTTAAATTATAACAAAAAAAAGGCTCACTGATTTACCGCGCAGACTTTACCTTTAGACTTCTTCGGAGGATAGCGAACAGACCTCAAATGCGCCTCGATTGGACCTTCCCAGCCTTTTAATTTGTCCGGGTCTTCGTCGATAAACCTGAGAAGCTCATCCTCATCTTTTGCTTCGTATCTCTTCGCTTTCATAATATTATCTCTCTTTGCCACAACTTTTCAGATTACCTCCACATCCAGCCCATATTTCTTGAAAGACTCAAAATCTCCATCGCCTGTTATCAGTCGCTTATTGTTAGCTATGCAGGTTGCAGCAATCAGTAAATCCTTTATCTTAGGCATCTTTCCGGCTTTCTTCATATCCTTAAAAATATTTCCCCCAATTCTTCCTGCTTTTTTATCAAAATCACATGCTGGAAGGCTATCAAGCATTGTTATTTCTCTCTCTTTTAAATCAACGCAAAACAGCTCAAATTCCGTTATAGAGGCTATCCCAAACACTTTGTTTCCATATTTTCTCAAAAGTTCGAGAATCCTTTGATTACCGCCGAAAATTTCTATAATTATACTCGTGTCCAGAATTAAATCCATTTCTGGAAATCCTCTTCAACTTTTTTAAGTTCTGCTTTCAGCGTCTCTTTTTCCCTGATATTCCTACTTCCGAACCCGATTTCCAGTGTTTCCAGATTCCCTTTCTTCTTTATCATTCCAGCTAAAATTTCCGAAAAGCTCCTGTGGCTCTTAAATTTTGGGAGTCCTTTATAAATATCGTCTGAAACTGTAATTGTTTTTTCCATAGATACGTACATGCATTTATTGGGTAAATAAATTTTCTTTGTGCCAGTTTTGTCGAGATGCAGTTCATCAACACACCAATAATAACCTTCTTTTGCCATTTTAGGACACTCACCGACACACCCTGCAAGCAGTGCGCGGCGCGAATTTCTATTTTGTTACATTATATCACTTGCACCCATGAAAAGAGATTTAAAAGAACAATCACAATAATAGACATGGAAGAATGTCAAATACAAAACCACGCATCGATATCCCAAGAGACATGATTGTTGAGTTTTGCAAAAAATGGAAAATACGAGAGTTCTCCCTGTTCGGCTCGGTGCTTCGAGAAGATTTTCGTCCCGACAGCGATGTTGATGTCCTCGTCACCTTCAGCGAAGATGCAAAACATACAATGTTTGATCTAGTCCATATGGAAGACGAACTCAAACAGATATTAGGGCGCGATGTGGACATAGTCAGCCGCAGAGGTATAGAATCCAGTAGGAATTACATTCGCAGGAATGCTATTTTAAATTCAGCCGAGGCTGTTTCATTGGAAAAGATAGTCGCGGCTAAGGAAAAAAGTCTCTTTGGCCCCATGTCCAAAACCGAATTGTCTGATCTCAGAGACGACAAAGATCGAATATAATGTTACAGCCCTCATGCGTGCATCTGCAAGAGACCACATCAGAACATTTTTAGCTTCTCGTGAGCATCTAACCATTATGAACGACACGTTTTGCATAGTCCCTGACACCAGTGTTATCATCGACGGGCGCATAACAGCGAAATTAAAAGCCGGGGAATTTAAGGAAGCCGCAGTCATCATCCCTGAAGCACTCGTGTCTGAACTTGAAGCGCAGGCAAACAGAGGAAGGGAAACAGGTTTCAAAGGGCTTGAAGAATTAAAAGAACTAAGCGACATGGCAAAGAGAGGGGAGATCAGGCTTGAATTCACAGGTAAACGCCCCTCGCTTGAGCAGATAAAACTTGCCTCCGCAGGAGAGATAGATTCCATGATACGCGCGGTTGCGGTCGAGAACAATGCGATTTTTATAACAAGCGACAGGGTGCAGGCAGAGGTGGCACGCGCAAAAGGATTGAATGTAGAATACCTTACTCCGATCATGGAGGAGTTAAAACCCCTTCGCATTGAGGAATTTTTCACTCACGATACCCTTTCAATCCACCTCAAAGAAAATGTCCCGCCAGTGGCTAAAAAGGGCAGCGTGGGCAAGCAAAAGCTTGTAAAAATCAGGGACAAAGCCTCCACCGATGCCGAGCTTCATTCCATCATAAAAGAACTCATCGAAAGGGCAAAACGCGACCCTGATTCGCACCTGGAAATAGAATACGAAGGCGTCATGGTCTTCCAGATAGGCTCGATGCGCATCGCAGTCGCGCAACCCCCGTTTTCTGATGGCTTAGAGATTACGGCTGTTAGACCCGTTGCTGTCGTTCATCTTGATGATTACAGGCTGAACAAGGAGCTTAAAAAAAGGATTATCGAAAGGCAGCGGGGCATACTTGTTGCAGGTCCTCCGGGAGCCGGTAAATCCACATTTGCAGCCAGTGTTGCTGAGGTGCTGTACGAGCAGGGTTATATCGTGAAAACAATGGAATCGCCGAGGGATTTAATGGTGCCCGATGCCATAACCCAGTATGCGCCTATAAAAGGCGATATGGAAAAAACCGCGGATATCCTGCTGCTTGTGAGACCCGACTACACTGTTTACGACGAGGTCAGGAAAACCCGGGATTTCCATGTGTTTGCGGACATGAGGATGGCAGGCGTTGGTATGATCGGCGTTGTTCATGCCACAAGAGCTGTTGACGCAATCCAGCGGCTCATCGGGCGGGTCGAACTCGGGATAATACCCCAGGTGGTGGATACCGTGATTTTCATAGATAAAGGCGAGGTTTCCAAGGTTTATGACATCAAGTTCACGGTAAAAGTGCCGCACGGCATGGTGGAGCAGGATCTGGCACGACCGGTAATTACGGTGGCAGATTTTGAAACCGGGAAAATAGAATACGAGATATACACATACGGGGAGCAGGTCGTGGTGATGCCTGTGGGTGAGGAACTGGAACGTCCAGGCACATGGGCTCTGGCGGTCGGGGAGATAGAGAAGGAAGTTCAGAAATATGCGCGCAGCGCGGTTGAGGTTGAGGTGGTGTCGGATTCAAGCGCAATGGTGTATGTTTCCAAGGAAGATATCCCGGCTGTCATAGGGAAAGGCGGCAGGAATATAGACAGGATAGAAAGAAAGCTTGGGATTCACCTTGATATTCGTGAAAAGGAAGGAAAATGGGCAGGAAAGAAAAGCAAACCCGAGATTACAAGTTTTGTACCCATGGTTGAGCGCGGGAAGAAGCATGTGGTTCTTTCGGTCAGAGGATTATCAGGCGAAACCGTGGATGTGTATAGCGGCGAAGACTATCTTTTCACCGCGACCGTGGGACGAAAAGGTGATGTCAAAATAGGAAAGGAAACGGATGCTGCGTATCGGATAATGGAAAATCCTTCCATTGTAACACTGCGGATAAGCCTTGGAACATGATACATGAAATGCCAGAGATGCAGCAAAACCGCTGTCGCATACCAGAAATATTCCAATGCTCACCTCTGCAAACCTCATTTTATCGAGGACGTGGAGCGGAAGATAAAACGCGACATCCGGAAATTCAAAATGGTGGAAAAAGGCGACAGGATAGCAGTGGCGCTCAGCGGAGGGAAGGACAGCATTGCGCTGCTCTATATACTGCATAAGATTTTTCAGAAAAGACCCGACGTTGAACTTTCAGCCATCACAATCGATGAAGGCATTCGTGGATACCGGAAAAAAACTCTCCCTCATGCTGTAAAATTGACGGGTGAACTTGGAATCCATCATACGATCAGGTCTTTTGAGGATGAGTTTGGAACAACACTTGATAAGCTTATCGAGAAAAATGAAGCCGCTTCATGCACATTGTGCGGTGTGCTTCGAAAAAATCTCCTTAATAAAGCTGCAAGAGAACTTGGCGCTGATAAGCTCGCAACCGGCCACAACCTTGACGATGAAGCCCAGACCATACTGATGAATTACCTGCGCGGGGATGTAGACAGAATGAAAAGGACGCTTCCCGGCACGGTCCAGCCAGGACTTGTGCCGAGAATAAAACCGCTTCGCAGCGTACCAGAAAAAGAGGTGGCGCTCTACGATTTCCTGAACTTCCTTCCGGTAAGCCTGGATGAATGCCCTTACGCAGGTGAGGCGCTGCGGAACGAGATACGCGAGATGATCAATAACTATGAGGTAAATCACCCGGGAACAAAGTACTCGCTGCTCGGCGGGTTTGACGCCATATCAGAGGGGCTGCAGCCGCCCGGTACACAGATCGTCCGGTGCAAGATATGCGGCGAGCCCAGCAGTGAAGCACTGTGCAAGACGTGCAGGCTGCTGGGAAGGTCTGATTGAATTAATGATTACTTCTTCGCGTACTTCATCAGGGATTGAAGCAGCGGCTGGAGTTCTTCAGAGAAGCGTAAACCTGCATTTCACATAACTATCTGTAATTAAAATTAAGCCTTCAATCATCCCTTTATAGTTAGTTCTTTTTTCGGCTTTGGTTTAGGCTTGGGTTTTGGTTTGGGCTCAGGTTTGGGTTGCCCTTTTATGAGTTCGAAAGCCGCTCGCGCCTGGATTATCCCGTATCCCGACTCGGTATCAAAACCCGCTCCGGCGATATCTCTGGCTGTTTTTCTCAATACGGCTTTTGCCTCTGCATGAGTGAGCGTGGGCTTTGCACATTTTAACAGACCGATAACACCCGCCACTACCGGTGTCGCTGCCGACGTCCCTGTATCCGGGTCATTGTATCCTTTAAAATGGGTTATCCCGCAGAAGTCGGGTTTTTCACTTGAAAGGGCTGCCGGCCCCTGGCTTGAATAACCGGCAAGCTCTCCCTTCACATTTACTGCGCCTACCGTTATCACCTCCGGATGCCCGTTTGCGCCCCAGATGCTGCGCCCCGAACCTTCATCCGAACCGCACCGAGGGTCCTTATCCTTGCATTTGTCGCCGCAGTTCCCGGCGCTGAAGCAAACTATTATCCCCTCCCTTATCGCCTCGACGGCTTTTCTTGTAAAAGGATGGTTCGAATCCCTTGCATAATCGGGAGCCCATGCCTCCTGGTAACAGTTCCAGCTATTGGAAAGAATGTGCGGAGTACCATCTTTCCTGTGTCGTTCGATAGCCCACTGGAACCCGGCTATGGCGTTGGAAATTGCTCCCCCGATATCGGGAAGGCTTCCCGGCGGGTTCTTAAGCACACCGATATCATAGATTTTCGCCTCCGGGCACATCCCTGCAGCATCTGTAGCTGTCATGTTGCCGTGCCCGCCTTCGGCTCCATATCGGGAACAATTTGGCGGCGACCATCCGTCAACCACTATATCCGACGATATTGCATTGACACCATCATCGCATATACCAATAACAATACCTTTTCCCCGCACGCCTTTTGCCCATATTTTATCCACTCCCAGATAGCTGGCGACGCTGTCTATGTCCCCTTTCGAAGTATCGGTGTCGCAATCGTAGGAAGGCTCTATTCTTGCATCCGTCCAGACTTTTATGACATTCGGTTTGGACTCAAGCTCCTTTTCTTTACCTTCCTCTATTTCACCCCGCACCAGCATAACTGCCTCATTGGAAGCTGCAAAGCTCGCCGCAAGATGATCGGGCGGGCTTGCCGACACAGGCTTGTAATCCGGATCCAATTTAAAACCGGGTATGTCAAGCTGAGATGTAATTTCACTTGCTGCCGCTGCGAATCTTGATTCGGGTACCTTCGGTACTCGCATCTCTACAATAACCTTTTTTTTAACCATAGATATCCCTCCCAATTCAAAACCTTTGATACCCAGATTTTAATTTCATCATTCCCACTTCCATACCTCCGGCATTTTCAGGCAAGCGCCTGTTCCCTTTATATCGCTTTGAAACGCCGCACTGTAATATTTATAATACATGATAATCATGTATAAAACTTTCGATAGAAAAAAATTATTTGGATATGCCGTTAGTCCGATTTTGAAGCGAGCAAAAAAAACGAAAGGGGTAAAACCATATGACAGTTGCGCTTTGGAAATCAGAATTAAATATTAAGTAGAGAAAGTAAATCTGAAGACCGAAACTATCCTATCATCAACATCAAAATCCGTACAATTATAAGCACCCAGCCGATAGCCACAACAATCCATATCGCCTTTTTTGCCACTTCTGCTATTGCCAGGAATATTGTGAGTATCACAAGCATCCCGATGGCGTCAACTATTGTCGAGGGGATGATCACGCCTGAAATGGAGTGAATCAAACCTACTATCTTTTCGCCTAACCAGTGCCCTATGGTGTATATAAAAGCTAAAATGGTTGTAAGCAAATCCTCAGCCATAATTAGCTTTTATAATCCTTACTGATATATAAAGTTCTCAGATATCTTGGTGTATTTCTCCAGTTCCTTCTTGGAATACGGCTTTACTTTTGCCATCGCATCCCTGAAATTGTGATAACCCACTTTCAGTTCTTTTACAGATTTATCGTCCGTAGCCCTCCCTGAATTCACATACTCCCTTATGGCAAGTATCGTGGCTTCATTGCACACCGAAGCGATATCTGCGCCTGTGAAACCATCGGTATCCTCGGCAAGCCTGTCAAGGTCAACATCGCTGTCAAGAGGTGTCTTTGAGGTATAGACTTTGAATATCTCGTACCTTGCGTCCCTATCCGGCGGCGTGACGTAGATCAGGCGGTCAATCCTTCCAGGTCGAAGAAGTGCAGGGTCTATAATGTCAGGTCTGTTGGTGGCGGCAATTACAGTAATGTTATGCAATTCCTCAAGCCCATCGATTTCAGATAAAAGCTGGCTTATAACCCTCTCTGTAACATGGGAATCCGAGCCTGTACCTCTCGTAGGCGTTATGGAATCAATCTCATCAAAGAAGATGATGCACGGTGCTGCCTGTTTTGCTTTCCTGAAGGTCTCGCGAACCGCTTTCTCGCTCTCGCCCACCCATTTGCTCAGGAACTCGGGACCTTTAACGCTTATGAAATTTGCTTCGCTTTCGGTTGCCACTGCCTTTGCGAGCATGGTCTTGCCCGTTCCCGGAGGCCCGTATATCAGGATTCCCTTCGGAGGGTGAGCGCCTGTTTCTTTGAACAGCATGGGATATTTCATGGGCCACTCCACTGCCTCTTTTAACTCCTGCTTTGCATCTTCAAGCCCGCCGATGTCGCTCCAGTGGATATTGGGGGATTCGATGAAAACCTCGCGCAGCGCCGACGGAGTCATTTCACGCAATGCACTATTAAAGTCATCGCCCGTTACAGTCATTTTATTCAGGATCTCAGCTGGTATGCTCTGGATTTCGAGGTCAAGCTCGGGCAGCACCCTCCGGATTGAATTCATGGCAGCCTCCCGCGTAAGTGCGGCGAGGTCAGCCCCTACAAAACCGTGTGTAAGGTCTGCAAATTTTTCAAGTTTCACATCCTCAGCCAGCGGCATCCCTCTAGTATGAATCTGCAGAATCTCAAGGCGTGCTTTTCTGTCTGGAACTCCAATCTCGATCTCACGGTCAAATCTTCCGGGGCGGCGAAGCGCGGGGTCAATGGCATTCGGCCTGTTCGTGGCTCCTATTACCACGACTTTGCCGCGAGTCTTAAGACCATCCATCACAGCAAGAAGCTGCGCCACAACGCGCCGCTCCACCTCACCCGTGACCTCCTCTCTTTTCGGGGCAATGCTGTCTATCTCGTCGATCAGAATAATACTGGGCGCATTCTCCTCTGCCTGCTGGAATATCTCACGCAGCCGCTCCTCTGATTCGCCGTAGAATTTGCTCATGATCTCAGGACCGCTGAGAGGAAGGAAGTTCGCATTGGTCTCGGAGGCGAGGGCTTTTGCAAGAAGTGTTTTCCCCGTTCCCGGAGGACCGTGAAGCAGAACACCCTTGGGCGCTTCCACGCCGAGGCGCTCGAAAATCTCAGGGTGGCGAAGCGGAAGCTCTATCATTTCCCTTACCTTCCTGACCTCATCCCCGAGCCCGCCTATATCCTCATACGAAACTCTGGGAATGGAGGGCATCTCCTTTGCGGGTTTATCGCTGATGTCTATCGCTGTAGCCGCGCCTATTATGACAGAGTCGGCAACAGGCTTTATGGAAACAACCACAAGGTCAACCCGCCTTCCCATGATATTCAATTCCACCACATCCCCTCGCGTGATTACACGCCCTTCCAGGTTGTGCGTTAAATACGCCTCTCCACCCTGGATTTTTAAAGGCTGGGTGGGTGAGAAAAGGATTTTTTGGGCTGGCGCGGTCTGTATCTTCCGTATCTGCACCCTGTCATCAATGCTTACGCCGGCATTTCGCCTCACTGTTCCGTCAATGCGAATCGCTCCGGAGTTGCTGTCCTCCGGATAACCCGGCCATATTATTGCTGCCGTCCTTTTCGTGCCTTCAATACCTACGACATCGCCTGTCTGCAGTCCGAGGTCGTAAGCCACTTCAGGATCTATTCGGGCAATACCCCTGCCTGCATCGTAGGGTTTTGCTTCAACCACTTTCAATGACACGGTTTTATCTTTTTTATCCATATATACCTTGTTTTGGTAGTAATCCCGGTATTTAAATACGGGGTTTTTACTCGATTCTTACTGCTTTTCCTTTTGGTTTAAGGGTTTCTTTGAGCTTGAGTGTTACTTCCAGAACCCCGTTGTTATACTTCGCTTTTGCGCTGTCTGGTTCAACAGGGCAGGGAGTGTTTATGCTCTTGTAGTATTTCCTGCCTTCGCTATCAGCTTTTATCACAACTTCGTTCTCTGCCGCATTGAGTTCGATGTCCTCTTTCTTAATTCCCGGCATTTCTGCTGTTATATTGAGTTCATTATTCTTTTCATCGATCATCGAGCTGGTAAAGGGTTCCCTGACATTGTGCTCCTCTTCCCTCACATTTAACTCGTTATGAGCCGGTCTTACATTCCCGAAATGCTCCGTATGAGGCACTCCGTCACGTCCTACATGCATGCTGAACCCATAAACTAAAGGCTCGCTGCCTGTTGAACGCATCATGCTGTCGATGAGCTGGTTCATTTCTTCGATTTCTCTCTCAAATTCGTCAAAAAATCCCTTTTCGGGTTTTCTCCATCCTCTGAACATTGTTTTTAACCTCTGTATACTATATTTTGTTTTTAGCCTATACTATAGTTATTTGTATCTTCTTTTATTATTTCTTTTTCTAGCATTCTTTCCAGATATCCCTCAAGCATGTATTCGAGTATTCCAAGCTGCATGGATAATGCACGCTGGTTCATCGGACCTTTCAGCAGGGCATAGAGTATTTCAGCCTCCACATCGTCCGCCGCCACCTCCTCGATGGCATCCATGCTATGTCCCATAGCCTCTGTGATATCTGACTGGACCTGCTGGTATTCCTGCATCACCTGGCGCCGTTGTTCCAGAAGCCCCTGGATCTCGCCATAAAGGGCTTTTAACCCCGTGATTGCCTGGCGGGCTTTTACATAGTGCTTTGGAACGCTGATGGCAATGGTCGTGGTTTCCACTTCGAAGGAGTAGGGCGACACAAATACCTCAAGACGGAGGTTGTCTGTTATATGGAAGTATTTGCGCCGCTGCTCATCAACGTTGGCTTCAATCAGACCTGCTTGCTCAAGAAGCAGAAGATGCCCCAGTATCGCCTTCGCTCCTACATCCAGCCGCTCTGCTATCTCGCTCATGTAGCAGGGGCGGCTTGCCAGAAGCTGCAGGATTTTCCTGCGGTTTCCGTTCCCGAGTATGTCCAACAGTTGTGCTGATTCCATGTCTTTGCTTCACCCCGAGTTAGTGACTTGAGGTTACTAACCTTGGGTTAGTGATGATGGTATATAAAGGTAACGGGAACTTTAAAAAATTATACATATAGTTTGTCAGATGGGTTTAAATCAGATAGTAGATAAACTCCCGATAAAAAAAATGACTCTTCCAAATTCTCCTCCCGACCTCCGAGACCTGCTCGCGCGCCTGGGCTATCATGAGACAAGCATACCGGATATACTGTACGAACTCGATATTTTATTCAAAGAGATAGACTTCGAAAAGCTGAGACAGGCTGTATACTCAGCGCAGGGGGCAAAAGATACGGCTGGACTAATCAATTCGCTGAAAGAACTGATGCTTCAATTGGAAAACAAAGGCTACTACCGTCCAGACTTTCCCACCAAACTTATCAGGCTTCTTGTCAATGGTTTAAATCACAGGAACGAAGATATCTTTTTACTCCTCGAAAAATCCGGCATCCCTGAAAAAGACAAAAAGAAAGAGCAGGAGTTCCTTGCCTCCTGCGCCGCAATCACCCAGCTTGGCTATATTCTCCTGCGCTGCCTGGTACCTGAGGTAAGGGCTGCAAGCGCAGGACCGCATGTCTTTATTTCAATAGACGGGTTCTCTCCTGATTCGATGATTTTCGTAGATTTTAGCATAGATTCTATCATTGAGGTAGATGCCAGCCGATATAAGCGGAAAGAAAATTATTACTGCCTGAAGAATACCGGAGGATTGGATGACGAGACTTCCACGCTGCTCACCCGGTATTACTCTTTTTTCCAGCTAACAACAGGCATAGGTTTGAGCCACAATATCCATAACAATCTCGGCATTACTTATGACAGGATAGGCAGATACGAGGAAGCATTGGAAGAGTTAAATACCGCTCTGAGGCTCAACCCATGTTATATCGAAGTCCGCAATAATCTTGCGGTAGCCTATGACAGGATGGGAAAGTATGACGAGGCAGAGAGGGAACTGCAGGAGGCGCTCAGGCTCAATCCAGATTATACTGAAGCGCACAACAACCTCGGCAGCCTCTATGCAAGAAGAGGCAGATACGAGGAGGCGACAGAAGAGCTCAGGGATGCGCTCAGGCTTAATCCTCGGTATGCAGTTGCACACAACAATCTTGGGCATATCCATGCACTGCAAAACAAAAATCAGGAGGCGATTATGGAGTTCAGGGAGGCGCTCTGGCTCGACCCTGATTATGCCCCTGCCCATATCAATCTTGGCAGCATCTTCGCTGAAACAGGCATGTATGATGAGGCGCTCAAGGAGTTTCAGGAAGCTCTGAGGCTTGACCCCGAATCCCCGGAAGCTTACCAGGGCATCGGGTCGGTCTATTATAACTTGGGCAGCTATGAGAGGGCTGCCCAGGCATTGATAAGGGCAGTCTATCTCGATCCTGAAATCCTTGGATGTGTGCCTGAAAAGTTAATGCTCAAAGTAAGACAGGGGGTTTCAAGGCTGAAGGGAAGGTAGTTTTAATCGGCAAATATCTCAGGCACAACTCTTCTTGCAACCTCGCGGTAGGCAGCCACAAGGTCGCCTTTATCAAACCTGAACACATCCTTATCCAGTGATTCGCCCGTGGTCTTGTCCCAGAACCTGCAGGTATCGCAGGAGATCTCATCTGCAAGCACTATCTCACCACTTCGCCTTCCGAACTCAAGCTTGAAATCCGGGAGCAGAAGATTTCTTTCATCCAGATACTCAACAAGTATCGAATTGACCCAGAGTGCAAGTCTTCGGATCCTGTAAAGTTCATCCTTCGTGGCAAGCCCCAGAGCAATCGCTATATCGTCATTAATCATGGGATCGCCGTATTCATCGCTCTTGTAATCAAAAGTCAAAATCGGCGGGTCAAGCTTCTGCCCTGTCTTGAAGGGGTATTTTTTGGTAAGGGAACCTGCTGCGATATTCCTCACAATTACCTCGATTTTTATTATATCCACAGCATCCACTACCATCTCAGTCCCTGAAAGCATGCTGTCAAAATGAGTTTTAACGCCCTCCTCCTCGAGCAGTAAAAAAAGCTTTGCGGCTATCTGTGCATTGTAATAACCCTTTTTCGGCGCGCTGCTTTTCTTCTTGCCGTCAAAGGCTGTGAGGCTGTCCCTGAATTCCATTATAAGCTTATTCGGAGCGTCTGTTTTGAAGACCGTTTTTGCCTTGCCGGAATAGATTTCCAAGAGCCTGATCATGGTCTCTTTAGTGGTATCTTTTTGGATATAAATGATTGCAAAAATTTCGTTAAATATATGTAGGGGCATAGTAATTGATTGTCTTAAATTGCAGGGAGACAAAAAATGACAGATGATAACGTAGTGTATATCGGGAACAAACCAGTGATGAACTATGTGCTTGCAGTAGTCACGCAATTCAACAATGGAGCATCGGAGGTTGCAGTCAAAGCGAGAGGAAGGGCAATATCAAGGGCAGTGGATACAGTAGAAGTTGCAAAGAATAGGTTTTTGGAGGGTTCTAAAGTAAAGGATATAAAGATCGGGACGGAAAAAATTGCCACGGATAGAGGGGAATCGAACGTTTCCATAATAGAAATTGTGATGACTAAATAGTTATTTTTTTGAAAATGCGTCTGGATTCCATCGCCTTACGAGCATGACACTCTTTATTAATAAAAAATTATGCCCGACCTCGTGATCAAGAATGCCAGGATTTTCATCAATGATGCCCTCCAGCCTGCGGAAATAGCCGTGGATAACGGCAAAATCACAAAAGTCGGGAAAATAGTAGGGACTGGGGAAGTAAACCAGGTAATAGACGCAAGAGGCGCGCTCGTGCTGCCCGGGGCAATAGACGTACACGTCCACTTCCGCGACCCGGGGATGAAAAAGAAAGAGGACTGGTACACCGGCTCATGCGCGGCGGCAGCAGGAGGCGTCACCACTGTGATCGACCAGCCCAACACCATCCCCCCAACGATAGACCCAGCATCTTTCAAAAAAAAGCAAAAAGAGGCAAAGAAATCCATAATCGATTATGGAATCAACGCCGGAGTAACCCGGAATCCCGGATACTTAAAAGAACTCTGGGAACTCGGCGCCACAGCCTTCGGGGAGATATTCATGGCAGAATCCACAGCCTCGCTGAATGTGAATTATATAACACTCAAAGAAGCGCTGGAAGTCATAGGAGAGCTTAATGCCGTCGCCTGCATCCATGCAGAGGATGAGGAGACAAGAATTAGATACGTCCATCTCCTGAAAGGAAATCTTGCGCCGGAATCTTACTCAAAATCCCGACCTCCCCTATCTGAAAAAATTGCAGTGGAAAAAGCCCTCAAGCTTGCGGCAAACACGAAGCTCCATTTCTGCCACATCAGCGCCAGTGAAAGCCTGGAAACCATAAGAAGGGCAAAAGCTGAAAATACGAATATCACATGTGAGGTTGCGCCTCATCATCTTTTTCTTACTATAAAGGACTGGAAGCGCCTTGGAACGCTTGGAAAAATGAACCCGCCGCTGCGCGATTTCTACTCACAGCAAAGCCTCTGGAAAGGTTTGAACGAAGGCATCATAGATGTTGTTGCCTCAGACCATGCGCCGCACCTTGAATCTGAAAAAATGACGGATATCTGGAGCGCACCTGCCGGCGTGCCTGGCGTCGAAACCATGATGCCGCTTATGCTGAATGCTGTTAAACGGAATCTTATCACCCTGCGGCGATTAATAGAGGTCACAAGCCAGAACCCTGCAAGGATATTCGGAATTAATAAGGGTGTTATTGCCCCGGGCTTTGACGCAGACATGGTAATTGCGGGAGAAGCGAAGGAAATCCGGAAAGAAAAACTGCACAGCAAAGCAGGATGGACGCCGTATAACGGTATGACCGGCATGTTCCCGAGGATGACCATTTCCAGAGGCGATATAATTTCAGAAGACGGGGAGATTATCGCAAAAAGAGGGAGAGGGAGATTCATTCCTGGAAAGGGGAAGGTTATTGAAAGTGATTGAAAAGGGTAATATACCATAATCACATTATACAATATAATTGAAATCCCAGAAAAACACATCAAGGAGGGCTTTAAAGGTATAAGAACATAGCCCTTGTCACCGAAGATTTCTCATTATATCATTCTATTATCGAGGAGGCGCGTTCCCGAAGCCTGAACATACCTGTTCTTGCCCCATCCCAGCCTATCCCGGCGAATGTGGGCGCAATCATTACTACTGAAGAAGAATCCGGAAGCATCGATTTTTGCCGTGACAGGATGGTAATCGGGGACAAACCCCAGGCTGCAATCGATAAAGCCATTTCTTTATTGTCCGGAGAGGATTTTGAGCACATAATAATCGGCATAGATCCGGGGAAATATCCGGGGATGGCAGTGCTCGGGAACAGTAAAACCATCTCGGTCCACCGCGTATCTGTGGGCGAGGTCTGCCCTTTGATAAAAAGGATCATGCGGGAATATGAGGATAAAAAGCTCACTGTCAGAATCGGGCACGGTGCAAGACTCATCCGTTCACAGTTGATTAACGGAATCCTTGACCTGGGGCTCCCGGTCGAAATGGTTGACGAGACAGGGACAACACCCCGTCTTGGTAAAGGCGTGCACGGTCAGGTAATATCCGATATAATCGCGGCAATAAATATAGCAAAGATTCCGGGAAAAAATGTGGGAAAACAGTTTATAGAGCCTTCACAGGGCGAGGTCAGGGTGATACAGGAACACAGCCGCGAATACTCAAACGGACGCTCCACAATTCCGCGCATGCTGGCGCGAGCTGTTGCAAAAGGGGAATTGACCCTGGACGAAGCCGTGGAAAGACACAATAGCTATTAGTTTTTTGAAGTTCTCTTTCGGTTTGATTTTGTGGAAATCCATGCCCCAAGAATCGCTATTAAAACCGCGCCCGCCACACTACCGACCAAGAACTCACGTCCGCTACCCAGCAGAGGGAATTCACTTAGTGTCTCGCTTATTACAAGTATATAGGTGCTGCCTGCCCAGAACAGAATGCCGCCTGCAATCACGAAGAATGGATGTGACCAGTTCCTCCCTATTTTTTCTTTTGCCAGACGCAGGTCGATTATTTTTCCTGTATTAATTAAAACTCCTGCAATTACATACCACCATATGGAGGCATTGACATATCCCATCAGGAGTATGATGTATCCTACCATTATTTGCTGGTTGTAATAATTCCACACCTCTATTCCGCCCTCTACTGTTCCTATCAGGGAAAGTATTATGGCTGCAAGATACATGACAAACGTGATTTTTCCGCCATGGAGAGAGTTCATCATAGACTTCTCGAAATCATCAACGGCATCATCAAGACCTGTGCCCCGAAAGAGCATGTAAACCCCTATCGCAGCCGTTATTGCCATAACCGCAATCCCGGGCTGGTCAAAATACAATGAAATTGCATATATCAGGAATACAAAACCAAGCGGCATGAAAAAAGTATGCGAGATCTTCGGGTCGTTAAAAGCCTTTTTGATTATATAGTAGGTGCTTTCCAGATTCTCATGCTGTTTTACAATTATCCTGTGCACCGCATCCACTTTTATCCTGGACTGGATGATCGGAAGCACGGATTCGTCCTCTGCGCCGTCGGATACCAGGATTGCCCTCTCAGGTTTTAGCTGCGCGAGTATCCTGTCGAGCTGCTCTGAAATTTTCTTATCTGAAATAATCCCGACTTTCTTGTCCCCGGCTATTGAAACTATCTCGGCATCGTTTTTTTCGGCATTCAGTTTATCGTATACGTTAATCCCGCCGAAAATGGTGTTAGTATCGGAATCTTCAGGGTCGCTGGTAGCAAGCTTAACAGCGGCATCGAGGTTTGCGGCGCGACCTATTATGGGACTTGGAACGCCTGCCTTTTCCCCCAGGTCATTATCCCGGTCAATACATATGACAAGTGTATGCATTGTAATCTCTTATCTTCATGTTTATATAAATAAGCTTGGCTTATATGCACGTTGCTTTCCAGTTGCAATATTGTTTATCCTGTCCATACTCCTTTTTCAGCGATTATCTTTGCCAGGGTTCTGTCAAGTCTTCGGTTGCTCAGACCTTTTCGAACCCCTGTCAAAAATCGGGAGCTATCTTGCGGGGGATGCGATAATGCATTTTCCGCTTAGGGACACTATTAAGGCAGTAAAGTTGTGGGAAAAAATTCGTGAAATAAAGAACGATGAAGAATTTCCATTTCATCTCGCATGTGTTGGCTTCGACATAATATTCGTTGCGGTACTTTTTTTTATTTTTTCATATCTTTTACTTATATTTGCTGTGTGGCTTGGAATTTGGATGCTTGTTATTGGCGGAATGTTGTTCTTGTTTGGGGGATTCATTGTTGGAATTGCTGTTGTTATCGAGTCCGAACCATCTTAACCATTTTTCTGGAAGCGAATGACCTAATAAATGCACAATTTCTATTAATGTAAAGAAAAACAACCCAATAGTTAACCAAGTATTTATTCTGGCATAATTTTCTTGTTGCACCACGTCAGGCGAACTAACATGTATTTTAAAATCTGGGTATGTGACAGTCGTATAAGTTCCATTAACATAAAAAATAGTGATGGAAGGGTAATAATCTCCTTGGGTATCCCAACTGATAGTTAGTAAAGTAGGTAAAATATTATTTGGAGGGCGTGAATGTATAATATATGAAGCGTTGTGCAAGTCAACAGGGATAGTTGGCATTTCAATAGGAAAATTTGTATGATTTATATCATAGACTGATGCACTTTCAAACTTTAATCCTACAGAATAGTTATAAGTAAGACCGCCTCCTAAGATTGCTCTTTTTATTATCTTTTGTCCATCTGGGTACACAAAACCGGTAGCTCCTATTTCGACAGGCGTGTCTTCGACCAAAATACCATTATATTGTAAACCTATATCAATGGAAAGCAACGGTAAGCCCGAAAGATTATATTCATTAGATGAATTTAATTCTATCTGTGGTATTCTTGATGGCGGATACTCAAGGTGTATGAGCTTTCCGTGTGTTTGCTCTGATGGATTTATACCCATAAAATCGATTTTCCAATTAAAAATATTTGGAAGGGCTACTACAATAATAAATATGAATATGGCGATGAGAATTACAGTTGCAATACCCTTGAAAATCCCTTTTCTATTCATTATTTTTTCTTAGATTTAATAATAAGTCTGCTATCATCAATTTCAGGCTCTAATTCCTCCCCATCTTTCCACCCTAACTTTTCGATTTCGGAAGGCGGTACTACGATGACATACTTTGGATAATTAACGCCCTTATATCTCCTTGATACCTGTTTTTGTAATTGCATAATTTTCCTTATGTAACTAATCACATATAAGCTTTTAGGTATCGAAAGCTTTATTACCTTTTAGATGCCTAATAGACATTGGAGATGATTAAAGCATATATGGGCTGTGGAATTGAGTTATAATATCAGGGAGCAGGTTAAGAAAAATATCATACTGGAACCGATTGTTATCTCTGAATGCTTGTTTTGCCATTCAACCAATCTTAAGTACGGTATCTAACTGATAATAGTATTTTTATTTTAACTTATATTTTATCACGCATATTCAGTCTATAGATAGTTATAAATAGAATAATTTCCATATATAATGTGTACCCTAAATTAAGAGGATTATGGCTTTCATAGAAATAAAAACAATCAAAGGCAAACAGTATAAATATCTAAGAAGAAGTGTGAGGAAAGGAGACAAAGTAGTTCATGT